>NZ_PDHT01000003.1:0-242820 GCF_002917135.1 Methylobacterium sp. V23 | reverse complement strand
ACGTCTCCAACGCCCCCTTCACCGAGGTCCAGAAGGTCCTCTCCGTCTTCTCGACTGTCACCGCGCCGGTCTCGGCGGCCGCGTCGGTCTACGGCGTCTCGCGCTGACACGAAAAAAGGGGGCGCCCGCTGCGCCCCCCTGGTTCGCTCGCTGACGTGCTCAATCCTAGAAGTAGGACTTCAGGGTGCCCCGACGCCGGACGTCGAGCGTGGCGCAGTGGAACGAGCCGCCGAACGGGCCGTAGGACAGGAACGGCGCCGGGATCGGATCGAAGCCCCAATCCTTGAGGGCCTTGATCAGGGTCGGCTGGCTCGCATCGACGACGATCTTCTTCTCGTCGAGCGCCAGCACGTTGATCGAGGTCCAGGGCGAGCACATCGAGATCTTGCTCATGAAGCCCTCGACGGGGTCGGGGCGGGGCGCGATCAGCACGTCCCACTTCTTCAGGACGGCAGGCAGCTTCTCGACGTCGATGTAGTCCGGGTTCACCAGTACCTTCCCGGGCGCCAGCGGCATGAACGACGAGTCGATGTGCATCGGCTGCGGGCAGCGGCTCTCGATCTCGTGGACCCGGAAGCCGGAGCCGAGATGGCGGCGCAGCCACTCGATGCCCATCAGGTTGGTGACGTTGGAGCGGGTCACGAAGATGTCGCGGCCACAGCGCACGAAATCGGCGGCGTCGAAGACCGGCTCGAACTCATTGACCGTGAACTGCATCGGCTCGCCGGCTTTCAGGTTCGGCACCCGGTAGTCGTAGTTGTAGAGTTCGTCCGTGAGCTGCGGCCGCGGTGCCGACGTCCAGCGCGCACCGTTGCGAAAGTATTCCTTGAACAGCGAGCGGTAGGCGTCGCCCTCGAAGTAGCGCGAGCGCCAGCACATCGGGCTCTCGATGATCTCGTCGCCGATCACAAGATACGGATCGCGCGGGCAGGCGACGCAGAAGCCGCGAGAGGACCAGCGCGGAGCCTTGTACTTCCGGGAGAAGTCGAGCGAGTCGGGACGGCGGATCTTCACACCCTCGCCGGCGAGGATCGAGATGAAGTTGTCGAGCTCCTTCTGGGCGAGCTTCTTCATGAACTTCGGGTACCGGAAGCCGGATGCGAAGCGGTAGAACGGCTGGGCGGCGCGCGGCAGGTTGAAGATGACCGTCAGGTGGTGTGTTGGAATGGTCGCACCATCGAGACTTCCGACGATGACCTCCTCCAGCGGGTCCCACTCGTTCCAGGCCATCACCGGGGAGCTCGGAGCGGGATCGCGGGTCGCCCCGTAGGCGCGTCCGGCGTAACGCTCCACCTGCGCGTCGTCGTGCACGACCTCGCCGGCGGTGATGTGTGATTCGCGGTCCATCTAAATCCGTTCCCCTGTCCGCCCCGACGGCTGATTCTCGGGCCTTCCGCCCTGTGCCGCTTTGGTTCTGACTGTGTCTCCGGGGTGATAGACAACGGTTCCCAAAGCTGCAACTTCCGGAGACGTTCACTGTTTCCGACGGTTTTTTCCGGTCGGAAACACGGCGGATCTAAGCTGCGATTCGCTGTGCTGCTGGCCGAAAGGGGCCCATGAAACGTCTCACGACATTGGCCCTGATCGCCGGACTCTGCACGGTCGTCGGCCTGTTCCTGTCCTCGGGACTGGAAGACGTCGCGGCTGCTGTGGTCAGCGCCGGTTGGGGTGCTTTGGTCGTGGTCGTCGCGCGCGCTGTCGCGGTGGCCTGGGCCGGCCTCGGCTGGTTCGTGATCTTTCCGACCGCAGCGCGCCCGACCCTGTGGGACTGCATGACCCTGCGGTTCGTGCGCGAAGGCATCAACACGCTCCTCCCCGTCGCCCAGGTGGGCGGCGACTTCGTGGGGGCCCGGCTCCTGACGAAGCGCGGCGTATCCGGCGGCATCGCGGGCGCCAGCATGTTCGTCGACCTGATGACCCAGGCGGTCACGCAGTTTCTGTTCACCGTGGCGGGCGTCCTGCTCCTGGTTTGGGTCGCCGGCGATGGACCGATCGTCCGGACGGTGGCGGGCGGCCTCGCCCTCGCAGCGCCCGCCCTCGGTGCCTTCTACCTGATCCAGCGGCGGAGCGGCCACAAGGTCATCCAGGCCCTGGTCAGCCGCTTCGCCGGCGCGCGCGAGTGGCGTGCGCTCGGCGCCATCGACGTGCTCTACGACAGCCTGAAGCGTCTCTACGGCAATCGCGGCCGCGTCGCTGGTGGCCTCGGCATCCATCTGATCGGCTGGTTCATCGGCACGGTCGAGGTTTATGTCGCCCTGCATTTCATGGGCTATCCCATCAGCATCGTCGAGGCGGTGGTGATCGAGAGCCTCGCCCAGGCTGTTCGCGGTGCGGCCTTCGCGGTTCCAGGTGCCCTCGGTGCCCAGGAGGGCGGCCTCATCGCGCTCTGCGCCATCTTCGGCATCCCCGCCGAGGCGGCTCTGGCGCTCTCTCTGGTCAAGCGTCTCGCCGATCTCCTGGTGGGTGTTCCCGGCCTCTTCGCCTGGCATGCGCTGGAGGGAACCCAAGCCGTGGAGCCTGTGGCGACCGAGGTGCGGACTGAGCCGGCCCTCCGGCACGACCTCCTCGTCCCGGTGCTCGCCAATGACTTTGGTAACCGCGCCCGCGCCGAGGCCGATCTGGGAGATCTCAAGAAGTGCGCCTGAATCGCCTCGTTCTCGCGGGCCTCGTCTTCGGCCTCCTGCAGCTGAGCCCGAGCGCCCACGCGGCGGACGATGCCGCGGTGGAGTCGGTCAGCAAGGTCTACGCGACCTTCGAGGCGGCCCTGAAGGCTGCTCCGAAGGACGTCGGCGCCCGTGCGGCCAGTATCGGTCCCACGCTCGGCGAGACCTTCGATTTTCCGGCCATGATCCGTCTGGCCGCCGGACCCAAGTGGAAATCCTTCGCGCCGGAGCAGCAGGGCGCCCTCACCGAGGCCTTCGGCCGATACTTCACGGCAACCTACGCGACCCGGCTCGCGCAGGCGGCCGGCGGCAAGTTCACGGTCAAGCCGCAGAGTGAGGCGCGCGGCCCGAACCGCGTCGTTCAAACCGAGGTCGCCAACAAGGACGGCGACACCTCACAGGTCGACTTCCTGGTCGGCCCGGGCAACCGGGTGCAGGACGTCTATCTCAACGGCAACGTCAGTGAAGTGGCGAGCCTGCGCGGCAGCTTTGCCGAGCCGCTGAAGACCGGCGGTGCGGATGGCCTCCTCACATTCATGCGCGAACGCACCACGGGGATGCTCGCCGTCAAACCAGCGCCTTAGAGTCGGGCGAAACACCCCGGACTTTGTTCCTCTCCCCGCCTTCGACGATTCGCGCCGCTCGCTACCGCGGCACTCTCACGAGACCCGTGACCGAGCGATGCCCCTCATGGACCTGACCTGGCTCTCGCACCTTCTGCCGCTGATCGCCCTGGTCGGCTGCTTCTACGGCCTGACGGCGGCTGCCTTGGCCAGCCGGTTCGCGCGGAAGCCGGAGCCGCAGCTCGGGACCGAAGTCCCGACGGTCACGATCCTCAAGCCTCTCTGCGGGATCGAGCCCAACCTCTACGAGAATCTCGAGACGTTCTGCCAACAAGCTTATCCAGCACCGGTCCAGATCGTCTTCGGCGTCCAGAATGCGACGGATCCTGCCATCGCGGTTGTCCGCCGTCTCCAGGCAGCCTATCCGGCCGCGCGCCTCGACCTCGTGATCGACGCACGCCAGCATGGTTCGAACCGCAAGGTCTCGAACCTCATCAACATGTCGGCCCGCATCGCCCATGACGTCGTCGTACTCGCTGACAGCGACATGGTGGTGAAGCCGGATTACCTCGCCCGCGTCGTCGCTGCGCTGAGCCAGCCAGGCGTCAACGGCGTGACCTGCCTCTATCACGGTGTGCCGGCCCATCGGGGCATCTGGGCCCACCTCTCCGCCCTCGCCATCGACGTCCAGTTCCTTCCCAACGTGGTGATGGGGACGTCCCTCGGCCTCGCCAATCCGTGCTTTGGCTCGACGATCGCCTTCAGCGCGAAGGCACTGGCCGAGATCGGCGGTTTCGAAGCGTTCCGGGACGATCTCGCCGACGACTATGCCATCGGCGAGGCCCTACGCGCGCAGGGCGGCCTCGTGGCGATCCCAAGCTTCACCATCGGTCACACCTGCGTCGACACCGACCTGGCGAGTCTGTGGAGCCACGAGCTGCGCTGGAACCGGACCATCCGGAACGTCGATCCCGCCGGTTACGCTGGCTCGTTCGTCACGCACGCCTTTCCGCTGGCCCTGATCGGCGCGCTGATTCCGGGGGCGGGCACCACCGCGCTCGCGGTCGCGGCCTTCGCGCTCGCCTGTCGCATCGTCCTCTGCATCCGGCTGGAACGCGCCTTCGGCCTCTCCCCGCACCCTTACTGGCTGTTGCCGATACGTGACATCCTCTCGTTCATGAACTTCACCTGGAGCTTCGTCTCAGGTGCGGTGACATGGAAGGGCCATGATTATCGCGTGGTTGCAGACGGTACCTTGATCCCCGAGACGACGCTCGGCCGCGATGCTGGTGCATCGTCGCTCTGACCTTCGTCTCGACCCTTGTCTCATCTTTCCCTTGATCTCGCTGAGGCCTTGAACCCCATGCGCACCCTCTTCCTGCAGGCCCCCACTTTCGACGGCTTCGACGGCGGCGCCGGCTCCCGCTACCAGGCCAAGCGCGAGATCAAGTCGTTCTGGTATCCGACCTGGCTCGCACAACCGGCCGCCCTGGTGCCGAACTCGAAGCTGATCGATGCCCCCCCGCACAACATCAAGCTCGACGAGATCGTCGCCCAGGCACACGACTTCGACCTCGTGGTACTTCATACTTCGGTTCCATCGTTCAAGTCGGATGTGAAGACCGTCGAGGCGCTGAAGGCTGCCAATCCGAAGCTCATCGCCGGTCTGATCGGCGCGAAGGTGGCGGTGGATGCCGCCGGCTCCATGGCGCAGGCCCCGTGCATCGATTTCTGCGCCCGCAACGAGTTCGACTTCACCGTCAAGGAAGTCGCCGACGGCACTCCGATGTCCGAGATCAAGGGCCTGTCCTATCGTGATGCCAACGGCGTCGTGGTCCACAACGAGGACCGCGAGATCATGACGGACATGGACCAGCTCCCGTTCGTGACGTCGGTCTACAAGCGCGATCTCGAGATGGAGAAGTACTTCATCGGCTACCTGAAGCACCCCTACATCTCGTTCTACTCGGGCCGGGGCTGCAAGTCGCGCTGCACCTTCTGCCTCTGGCCGCAGACGGTCGGCGGTCACACCTACCGCACGCGCTCGGTCGCGCACGTGATCGAAGAGATCAAGTACTGCCTGAAGGAGTTCCCGCAGACGAAGGAGTTCTTCTTCGACGACGACACCTTCACCGACAACCTGCCGCGCGCCGAGGAGATCGCCCGCGAGCTCGGTAAGCTCGGCGTGACATGGTCGTGCAACGCCAAGGCGAACGTGCCCCGCGAGACCCTGAAGGTCCTGAAGGATAACGGCCTGCGCCTGCTGCTGGTGGGCTACGAGTCCGGCAACCAGAAGATCCTGAACAACATCAAGAAGGGCATGCGCGTCGAGGTCGCCGAGAAGTTCACGAAGGACTGCCACGAACTCGGTATCGCCATCCACGGCACCTTCATCGTCGGTCTCCCCGGCGAGACGAAGGAGACGATCCAGGAGACGATCGCCTTCGCCAAGCGCATCAACCCGCACACGATCCAGGTCTCGCTGGCTGCGCCCTATCCCGGCACGTTCCTCTACAAGCAGGCCGTCGAGAACGGCTGGCTCGACGTCGAGAATGCCGAACTGGTGGATGAGAACGGGGTCCAGATCGCGCCGCTGCACTACCCGCACCTGTCGCACACGGAGATCTTCGCGGCCGTCGAGGAGTTCTACAAAAAGTTCTACTTCCGCGCACCGAAGATCGCGTCGATCGTCTCCGAGATGGTGCGGTCGCCCGACATGATGAAGCGACGCCTGCGCGAGGGCGTGGAGTTCTACCGCTTCCTCAAGGAGCGTCAGACCAGCGCTGCCGCCTGAGCGTGACGCCGGTTCGATAGGAGACGGCCGGGCTGGAAAGCCCGGCCGTTTCGCGTTTCGGGGTCCAGATCCTCAACCGCGGACGGAGACACCGTCCGCAAACCGGAGCCGCTCAGTGAAGCGATTGGTTGTCACGGCTGATGATTTCGGCCTCAGCCTCGAGGTCAACGAGGCGGTGGAGCAGGCCCACCATGACGGTATCCTGACGGCCGCGAGCCTGATGGTCTCGGCGCCGGCCGCTGCCGACGCGGTGGCACGGGCCAAGCGCCTGCCGTCCCTCAGGGTCGGTCTGCATCTCGTGATGGTGGAGGCATGGCCGACCTTGCCGCCGGCCGAACTGCCCGATCTTGTCGGACCGGACGGGCTCATCCGCAGCGACATGGGTCGGCTCGGCCTCGACCTCGCCTTGAAGGCATCCGCGCGGCGTCAGCTGGCCGCCGAGATCGAAGCCCAGTTTCAGGCTTACGCAGAAACGGGTCTGCCTCTCGATCACGTCAACGCCCACAAGCATTTCCACGTGCACCCGCTGATCGCGGGGCTCGTCCTCGCCGTCGGCGCCCGGCACGGCATGCGGGCGATTCGCGTGCCTCGTGAGACCCGTGCGGTGCTGCGGGCCGTCGAGCCGGGTACGGTCGCGAAGGCGGCCCTCGATACGGCGCCCTGGGCAGCGCTCCTCGCAGTGCGCGCACGTCAGGCCGGCCTCCTGATCCCTGATCGGACCCTGGGCCTTGCCTGGTCTGGAGCGATGACGCCGGCCCGCGTGGCGGGCCTGCTCAGGCATCTGCCGGACGGTCTCACCGAACTCTATACCCATCCGGCCACCGGGGGCGGGTTCGCGGGTGAGGCTCCGGGTTATGCCTACGCGGCGGAACGCGATGCGCTCATCGCACCGGAGAGCGTGGCGGCCGTCGCCGGGATCCCGCGTGGCGGGTTCTCGGACTTTCTGGTCTGAGCGATCGGACGACGCTACACCGATCGGATCGCTGGATCGGAAAACGGGCGCGGATTTGATCCGCGCCCGTTTTCCGTCTTGCTCTGCAAACCGTGTCCTACTTCGCGGGAACGGCTTCCGCGGCGTGAGCGCGGGCGGCCGGCGGCACGGCCGCGTCACCTTCGGGACGCTTCGGATCCGGGTACTTGGGCGGCGGCCCGAGGAAGGCCGGAACCACGAAGAACGCGGCGACCAGGGTGAAGAACAGCGACAGGGCGAGGAGCTTGCCCATGCTGGCTGTACCCGGATGGCTGGAGAGCACCAGCGATCCGAACGCGGTGCCGGTGGTCAGGGCCGAGAAGAAGATCGCCCGGGTCAGGCTGGAGGCCAGCATGTCGGTGACGCCCGCTCGCCAGGCGATGACGTAGTAGATGTGGAAGGCCACGCCGACAGCGAGCATCAGCGGCATCGCGATGATGTTGGCGAAGTTCAGCGGCATCCCGACGATGTGCAGCGCCATCAACGTCCACAGGGTCGCCAGCACCAGGGGGCCGAGCGTCATCGCGACGTCCCACGGCTTCCGCAGCGCCACGGACAGGATGATGAAGATCAGCACCAGGGCGGTGATCGCGGCCTGCAGGAACGCGCCGAGGATGGTGTAGCTCGAAGAGGTCGTGGCGACGGGCGCACCCGTCGCGTGCGGCGCAACGCTCTGAACCTCCTTGGCGAAGTTCCGGAGGACACGGTTGTCGTTGGCGTCACCGCTCGGATGAACCTCGATCCGAGAGCGTCCATCGGCAGCCACCCACTCGGCCTTCAGCTTCGGCGGCAGGTTGTCCAGGGTGACCTTTTCGGGGTTCAGAAGCCCGGACAGTCGGGTCAGCAGCGTCTTCAGGTCGGTGGTGAGTGCAACGCTGGCGGTTTCGCGGGTGCCGACCGGGGCGGCAGCGAGCTTGTCGAGGTCAGTTGCAAGGTCGCCTGCCGCCTTCGCGCCGGGGGCATTGGAACTGGAGGCGATGCCGCGCAGCGCGGTGACGGCCTCCTTGATCGCCTTGACGTTGTCCGCGTCCGTGGGCGGCGGCGGCTTGCGGCCCGGGTTCAGCACCGGACCGAGGAGCTGTGCCGTCTCGGCAATGGTCGCGAGCTTCTGATCCTGATCCGGCGGCACGAAGGTGTTGATGTCGATCACCTTGGCCACCGACTTCAGCTTCAGAAGCTTATCGGCCAGAGCCGGCACCGCATCCACGGAGGGCGCCATCACGTCGATGATGTTCGGGCTCGTCGCCGGATCCTTGATCAGATCGAGGTAGGTCGAGATCGACTCCACCTTCGGGCTGCGCAGGTGCATCGGGTTCGAGTCGAAGGGCAGCTTGAACAGGAGCGGGACGCCCGCCAGAGTAATCACCCCGACGCCGATCAAGATCGGCTTGCGGTTGCGGATGATCCAAGGATCGACCCCGGCAAGCCAGGTGGTCTCGACGGCCTCCCGCTCGCCTTTCGGCTTGAACACCGCGATGAGCGCGGGCAGCAACGTGAGGGAGAACAGGTAGGCCACGATCATGCCGACGCCGGCGATGAGGCCAAGTTCGGAGACGCCGCGGAACGCGGTGGGCAGGAACGCGAAGAAGCCTGCGATCAAGGAGATCGCCGCGAGGGTCAGGGACCAGCCGACCCCGTGGGCCGCGGCTCGCATCGCCGACAGCAAGTCGGGCTGCTCGAAGCGGTCGGCACGATAGCGCACCGCGAACTGGATGCCGAAATCGATGCCAAGGCCGACGAAGAGTGCGGCGAACGCCACCGAGATCGGGTTGAGTTCGCCCACCATCAGCAGGCCGAGGCCCGCGGTGACGATGAGCCCCGCGAAGGTCGTGATCAGCACGGCGCCGATCAGGGGCGCGGAGCGGAGGGCGAGCCAGAGGAATAGGACGATCGCGCCGACCGTGACGCTGTAGTTGAGCAGCGCGTCCTCGGAAAGGGTGGCGAATTCGTCGTCCGCCACGGCGACGGGTCCGGTCAGCCGCATGCGCGGAGCGCCGGCGAATTCAGGTCCACCGAGGGTGTTGATCTTGAGATCGGAGGCGACCTTGCGCACCACCTCGGTGGCGTTCGCGCCCGGCTGCAGGGCGTTGTAATCCAGTACGGGCTGGATCATCACGAACTTGCGCAGGTCTGTGCTCTGCGTCTGCCCGTTCGCCAGGAGCATCTGCCACGACATGCGTGCGGGCTCTCCGGCCAGCACCTTGCGCACGGTCGTGTCGATCTGCGCCATCGGCCGCTCGAGATCCTCGAGCTTGGCATCGCCGCTCTTGATCCCCCGTGCGCCGAGACCGAGGACCCGCATGATACCGCGCAGGGACGGATCGGCTGCCAGCGGACCGAGGAGGCCCTGCTGCTGCACCAGCTGCTCGGTGGTCTTCGTCAGCTCCTCCTGCGACATCAGCAGGAAGCCGTTCTTCTCGTAGAAGGCACCGCCGTCCGGACGGTACACCGACTCGATCATGTCCTTGTGGCTGACGAGGGCTGCCGAGAACTCGGCCGCCGCTTCCTCCGCTTCCTCGGGCGTCTTGCCGTCAATGACGGCGACGAGGGTGCCGGTGCGTTGCGGGAAAGCCTTCTCGTAGTTGATCTCGTCCTGGCGCCAGGGCACATCCTTGTCGATCAACCGCTCGACGTCGGTGTTGATCTTGAAGAGGTGAGCCGCCACACCGGCACTGGCCACGGTGACGAGTGCGACGAGAGCTATGACCAACCAGCGACGCTGGACGGAAAACGCGACGAGCCGTTCGATCACGAGTATCCTACCTGCCTGAGCGATCCGATTGCCGCCCGGCCGCGCCAAACTTCGGCGCCGAGGCCAGTGGAGCCACGGGACGGGAATCGATCTGTCTTGTGACGCCGGTTATCACCTGTTGGTGCAAAATTCGAATCCGGTCCACGAACGGTGTCTCGCGCGGCCGGAGAGCGATGGTATTGCGGTTCATCAAACGAATCGCATTGCTCACACGAATTTGCTTCACTCAGGCGCTCACGTAGCGACCAAATGTCTGTAATGCAACGCAAACGGATTGATCGATCGCCGGTTCAAGCCAGCGTGCGATTTCGCACTGCACTTCTCCGCGACCCAAGCTTTGGTGAACGGAAGTAGGGACCGCCAACTGCTAAGCTGCGGCTCTGGCATGCAGTCAACGACTAGGAATAAGCGCATCCGACGGGGTTATATGCCGGCGGAGCGCTCCGACTGACCGAAGGGTCCAGGTCACCGTCTGTGGCCGGATTGTTTCAGCGCCGCGAGAATTTGCGCGAACGGCATCCAATCGGGGCCTTTCGGATTCGTTCCAGTCTACCTCGCTGGAATTTGGCCTTTTTTCACGCTAAGCAGCCCGATACATCGGGGCCAACAACAAGGAGCCGCGTCTTGGGCATCCCTATCCGGTACGTCGCGAAGATTGGCGGCTACATCCTGAAGCAGCACCTCACCGGTCGCAAGCGCTACCCACTCGTGATGATGATGGAGCCGCTGTTCCGCTGCAATCTTGCCTGCGCCGGTTGCGGGAAGATCGATTACCCGGACGAGATCCTGAACAAGCGACTGCCCGTCGCCGATGCGCTGGAATCCGTGCGCGAGTGCGGTGCACCCGTGGTGGTGATCGCCGGCGGCGAGCCGCTCCTGCACAAGGATCTGCCCCAGATCGTCGAGGGCATCATCGCGCAGAAGAAGTTCGCGATCGTCTGCACGAACGCGCTCCTGCTCGAGAAGAAGATCAAGGAGTACAAGCCGAGCCCGTACTTCACCTGGTCGATCCATCTCGATGGCGACAAGGAGATGCACGACCAGTCGGTGTGTCAGCGCGGCGTCTACGACAAGGCAGTGGCGGCGATCGCGAAGGCCAAGGAGATGGGCTTCCGCGTCACCATCAACTGCACCTTCTTCAATAACTCGTCCGCCGACAAGATCGCCGACTTCTTCGACAGCGTGACGAAGATGGGCATCGACGGCATCACCGTGTCGCCCGGCTATGCCTACGAGCGGGCGCCGGATCAGAAGCACTTCCTGAACCGGAAGGCGACGAAGGAGCTCTTCCGCGGCGTGTTCCGGCACGGCAAGGAGAAGGGCCGCGAGAAGTGGACCTTCCAGCAGTCGGGCCTGTTCCTCGACTTCCTGGCGGGCAACCAGACCTACCATTGCACCCCCTGGGGCAACCCGACCCGCACCGTGTTCGGCTGGCAGAAGCCCTGCTACCTCCTGGGTGAGGGCTACGCGGCGACCTTCAAGGAGCTGATGGAGGAGACCGATTGGGACTCCTACGGCACCGGCAACTACGAGAAGTGCGCCGACTGCATGGTCCACTCGGGCTATGAGGCCTCTTCGGTCGTCGACTCCGTGAAGAAGCCCTGGAAGCCCCTGGTTCACGCGTTCCGCGGCATCAAGACCGAGGGTGAGATGGCTCCGGAGGTCAGCTTGGAGAACCAGCGTCCGGCCGAGTTCGTGTTCTCGCGCAACGTCGCGCAGAAGCTGTCGGAGATCAAAGCTTCGGGCGTCGACACCAAGCGCGAAGCCCGCAACCGCAGCGCCGCCTGATTTCAGGCCGGCGCGGCTACCCACGAACAGCGAAAACCCCGCTCTGCTCCGGCAGGGCGGGGTTTTTCGTTGGCGCCTGCCTGCCGGCTGCTTGGAGAAATGCCGCGGCAGGTGTCTTAGAAGGCCGAGATGCCGCGCTTCCGCGAGGGGACACCAATCCCGCCGCCCGCGATGTCCTCCGGAGTCGAGACGTCCGCCGACGGCGCCGGCGCGGGAGCGCCCGCGGTCGTGACGGCAGCGGGCGTCGGCAGCTTGCCGACGCGCTCGATCCGCACACCGACATAGTCGCCGCGTCGCCAGGCGATCCGGACGAGGCAGAGGAAATCGCGTCCGATGATTCGGAGCATGAAGACGGGTGGGAGCGCTTGGTTCGCGCCGACACAGATGCGCGCGCCGGATTTCGAGACATCCTTCACGCTGCAGGGGATTTCAGTACCGTCCCGGAAACGGATGGTCGCGATCCAATTGGTCGGACTGCGCTCCTCACGACGCTGGATCGGCGCCGGTGTTTCGGGTTGCTCCATGCCGGTCGCCACGGGTTCTATCTCCGCGCCCCACGCGCGTACTCGAAGACATAGCGATGCAAATCTTTACAGACGGATATCGGTCTCCGTCCAATCCGCGCTCGGCCGGCCGCAGATGCACCAAAATCGCTCAGGGCTGGCCACGGCGGTGCCCGGACGCTTACCGGATGCTCGATCCCGGTTCGGTCCCTCCGTGAGGCGAAGGACCGTTCCGGCAAAGCTTCGCTTCGGAATGGGGCGTGACGCCTTGCCTTGCCGGCGCGAATCCTGATAAGGCAACCGCCTTTCCGCGATGCATCGACACATCGCCGAGGTCGCCGTCAGGTGCCTCGTTCCCGAGACCCTATGGACAGGCGGCGGGCTCGTTCCCGACCGACGTGAGACCGATGAAGATTCGCAACTCCCTCAAGTCCCTGCGTGGCCGTCACCGCGACAACCAGATCGTGCGTCGTAAGGGCCGCGTCTACATCATCAACAAGACCCAGAAGCGCTTCAAGGCCCGCCAGGGCTGAGGCCGACGGGGTGCTCTGCCGCGAGACGCGGCAAGCGCGCACGTTGACGTCGCGATCCGGGGCGAGGAAGCTCCCGGCATGTCGCGACCCGCACACCATCGATCCTGCCTGCATCGATTCTGCTTGAAAGCCGCGCTCGCCGCGGCTTTCTGCGTTTTCCTCGCACCCCCCGTCGGTGCTCGGCCGGCGCCGGAAGCGCAGCCGCCGAAGAAGACGCAGCCGCTGACGCTCGACGACCTGTACGCGCGCCTGAAGGCGGCGGGCGACGATGCCGAGGCGAAGGGCATCTCGCGGCTGATCGAGCAGCGTCTCGGCCGTTCCGGCAGCGCCACGGCCGACCTGCTCACCGAGCGGGCCCGGCAGGCGATGTCCGGGCAGGATCTCCCCCTGGCGATCGAGCTGATGGACCGGGCCACCACCCTGGAGCCCGGCTGGTCGGAGGGCTGGAACCGGCGCGCGACGGTGTTCTGGATGCTGTCGGACCCCTCCGCGGCCATCGCCGACCTGCAGCGCACCCTCGTGCTCGAGCCGCGCCACTACGAGGCCTGGGCCGCCCTGGGACGGATCTACCAGACCCTCGATGACAAGCGTCGCGCCCTGGAGGCGTTCCGCCGGGCGGCGGCGCTGTATCCCCGGATGGATCGACTGCAACAGGCCATCGACCGGCTGGCGCCGGACGTCGACGGCCGCGACCTGTAGCCGATCATGCTCCTGCTCAAGCTGATCGCCGGCCTCTTGGCCGGTGGGATCGTCCTCGGCCTCGTCGCCGCCGGCGTCACCCTGCTGATCTCGGCGCGGATCGAGGCGCGCTATCCGCCGGCCGGGCCGTTCGCGTCGGTGACCGGCGGGCGCATCGCCACGGTCCAGGCCGGTCCGAATCCCTCCCCGCGCGGCACCATCGTGCTCCTGCACGGCGCTTCGGCCAATGCCGCCGACCCGATGACGGATCTCGGCCGCCGGCTCGCCGGCGAGGGGTTCCGCGTCGTGGCCCTCGACCGGCCGGGCTTCGGCTGGAGCGACCGCCTGACCGGCGCCGCCATGGCGGCGCCGAAGGCCCAGGCCGGGGCGGTGGCCGAGGCCCTGAAGGATCTCGGGCTCGGGCCCGCCCTGATCGTCGGTCATTCCTGGGCCGGAGCGCTGGCGACCGCGCTCGCCCTCGATCATCCCGACCGGGTCGCGGGCCTGGTCCTGCTGGCGCCGGCGGTGATGCCGCTGCCGGATCTCGGACCGATCCCCTGGTACTACCGGGTGGCCCTGATGCCGCCGGTGACCTGGCTCCTCAGCCGGACGGTGGCGACGCCGGTGGGACTCTACTACCTGAAGCCGGCGGGCCAGTCGGTGTTCCGGCCCCAGGAGGCCCCGGCCGGCTACCTGGAGGCGAGCCGGGCCGCCCTGGTCCTGCGTCCGGCGACGATGCTCGCCAATGTCCAGGACCTGATGGCGCTGCCGGACGCCCTGAAGCGCCAGAGCGCCGCCTACGACCGCATCACCGCGCCCACGGTCATCATCACCGGGGACCGCGACGGGATCGTCCCGGCGGAGCGCCACGCCAGGCCCCTGGCACGCCTGATCCCGGGGGCCCGGCTCGTGGTCCTGCCCGGGATCGGCCACATGGTCCACACCGTCGCCACCCAGGCCGTGGTCGACGAGGTCGTGCGTCTCGCCGATTCGCTGCCCGTGCGCTGAGGCGCGTCGGGCCCGCGGCCCGGACGCGCCCCGGCCGGTTCAGGCCTTCGCCGCGTGCTCGCGGGTGACGAAGGCGATGCGCACGAGGTTGGTCGCGCCGGGCGTCCCGAACGGCACGCCGGCCACCACGATGATGCGGCCGCCGATCTCGGCGAAGTTTTCGCGCACGGCGAACTTCGCGGCCCGGAACGCCATGTCGTCCACGTCGCTGGCGTCCTTGGTGACGATCGGGTGCGTGCCCCAGCACATGGCGAGCCGCCGGGCGGTCTCGCGCTTCGGCGTCAGCGCGATGATCGTCGCGTTGGGCCGCGAGCGGGCGAGGCGCAGGGCGGTCGAACCGGAATGCGTCCAGGCCATGATGGCCGTGAGGTTCAGGGCATCGACCATCTGGTGCGCCGCCGCCGCGATGGCGTCGGAGGCGGTGGCGTCGGGCTCGGAGCGCTGGGCCGTCAGGATGGTCCAGTAGAGGGCGTCGCGCTCCACCTGCTCGGCGATCCGGCTCATCATCGAGATGGCCTCGATCGGGAAGGTGCCGGAGGCGCTCTCGGCCGAGAGCATCACAGCATCCGCGCCCTCGTAGACGGCGGTGGCGACGTCGGAGACCTCGGCGCGGGTCGGCACCGGGGCGGTGATCATCGATTCGAGCATCTGGGTCGCGACGACCACCGGCTTGCCCATGCGGCGGGAGGCGCGGGTGATGCGCTTCTGCACGCCGGGCACCTGCTCCAGGGGCATCTCGACGCCGAGATCGCCGCGGGCCACCATCAGGCCGTCGGAGATCTCGATGATCTCCTCCAGGCGGGTCAGGGCCTGCGGCTTCTCGATCTTGGCCATCACCAGGGCGCGGCCCGCCGCGACCTTCTTCACCTCGGCCACGTCCTCGGGACGCTGCACGAAGGAGACGGCGATCCAGTCGGCGCCGGCCGCCAGGCCGGCCTCGAGGTCGCCCCGGTCCTTCTCGGTCATGGCGGCGACCGGGATCACCGTGTCGGGCAGGGAGACGCCCTTGCGATTCGAGATGCGCCCGCCGATCTCGACGCGGGTCACGGCGCGGCCCTCGGACACCTCGGTCACGGTCAGCCGCAGCTTGCCGTCGTCGATGATGACGACGTGGCCGGGCTCCAGGGCCGAGAGGATCTCCGGATGGGGCAGGTAGACCCGCGAGACGTCGCCGGGGGTCGGGTCGCTGTCGAGCACGAAGGTGGCGCCGTTCTGCAGGATCGCGGCGCCCTCGGCGAAGGCGGCCACGCGCAGCTTCGGGCCCTGGAGGTCGACGAGGATCGCGATCGGGTGCTTCAACTCGCGCTCGATCGTGCGGATGACCTCGATCTTCTCCGGCAGCTTCTCGCGCGGCAGGTGGCTCATGTTGAGACGGAAGACGTCCGCGCCGGCGCGAAACAGCTTCTCGATCATCTCCGGCGTGTCGGAGGCCGGGCCCAGGGTCGCGATGATCTTCGTACGGCGTGAACGTTTCAAGGCAGTCTCCATCCCCAGAGTGGGCTCCGCCGGCTTCGAAACGACCGGATCTTGAGCGAAGGGCCACAAGCACCGAAGCGGCCGGGAGGTCAAGAACGCCGCGCCGGCGAGGGCCGGCGGGGATCGCCGCGATGCAGCCGACACATGGGCCGTCGCAGCCATGCCCGGCGGACATGCGGGCGCGGCCCGCCGCCGTTTCCGGCGCGGGGGATCGACGGTGGGAGACGCGGGACGCCGCGAAACCACGTGGGGAGAATGAAAGCCGGTTCCCCGGCGTCCCTGGATCCGGCCCCGGAGGCCCGAACCCCTCACGTCACGGCGTCCGTCTACGGCGCCGGCGCCTCGGCTTGCGGCAGCCCCTCTCCGGTGCCCCGATCCCTCGCGGAATCGGCGGCCCCGGCGGCCGG
The DNA here is from genome assembly GCF_002917135.1 of Methylobacterium sp. V23. Taxonomy (NCBI): domain Bacteria; kingdom Pseudomonadati; phylum Pseudomonadota; class Alphaproteobacteria; order Hyphomicrobiales; family Methylobacteriaceae; genus Methylobacterium; species Methylobacterium sp. V23. The sequence goes on along the minus strand of NZ_PDHT01000003.1, from coordinate 226,685 downwards.
CTTATCATGCCCCACGGCCCCGGACCCGCCTCGTAGTGGGCGGGCCGTCCGTTGTCTGGGGGTGCCCTAGATGCCGGGCCGACGGATCGGCCCGCTCCGGAACACCTTGCGTCGCGCGGTGCCGCCCGGGGCGATGGCGAAACCGGGCCATCGACGCGGGCGCCGTCTCCTCCTCCCAAACCCGCCGACCCGGTCCGCCGGCGGGCCTCCCATCGGGGGAGGCGAGTGACGGGACAAGAGCACATAATAGGAATATTGTCAAGGTTTTTCCTGCCTCGCCGCGGGCTGGGCAGCGGGTCGGGTCGGTGTGCGCCCCCGGCGGTCGACGGGGCCCCGGCGCAGCGACGCGCCGTCGCCGCACCGACGCGTGGATTGGCCCGGGCCGTGCTCCCGCGTCGCGCCGCGGACGTCCCGGAGCGCCGGTCAGGCATCGCTTCGCTCGCGGTCCCGCCAGCGAAGCGCGTCGGTGAGGGCACGCAGGGCAGGGGGGACCTGCCGGCTCGGATAGTACAGGTGGCAGCCCGGGAAGGGCGGGCACCACGCGTCCAGCACCTGGACCAATCGTCCGCTCGCGAGATCGGCCGCGACGTCCGATTCCAGCATGTAGCCGAGGCCCGCGCCGGCGCGGATCGCGGCCGCCGCGAGCGCGCCGTCGTTGACCACGAACTGTCCGCCCGTCCGCAGACGGATCTCACGGTCGGCCTGCGTGAACTCCCACGGCAGCAGACCGCCCCCGCTGAGCCGGTACGAGACGCAGTTATGGGCCTCCAGCTCACCCGGGGTGGTGGGGATGGGATGGCGGGCGAAATACTCCGGCGTGCCGACCACCACCGTGCGCAGGTCGGGACCGACCCGCACCGCCACCATGTCCCCCTCGATCGTTTCGCCGAAGCGGATGCCCGCATCGAAGCCGGCCGCGACCAGATCGGTCAGGCGGTCGTCGATCACGACTTCGACCGAGACGGCGGGATGATCGAGCAGGAAGCGCGGCAGCGACGGCTCGAGGATCGTGCGCGCGGCGTAGGCGAAGGTGGTCAGCCGGATGGTCCCGGACGGCTCGCTCCGCCAGTCGGCCAAAGCCGCCAGCCCGCGGTTCACCTCGTCCAGGGCCGGATTCAGCGACCGGAGCAGGCGTTCACCGGCCGGGGTCGGGGCGACGCTCCGGGTCGTGCGAGCGAGGAGGCGCACGCCGAGACGGGTCTCCAGCCCGCGCATCGCGTGGCTCAGGGCCGAGGGCGACAGGCCGAGTTCCGCGGCCGCGCGGGTGAAGCTCAGGCTTCGCGCCACGGCCGCGAACGCCGCGAGATCATCGAGGTCTCCGCGCCTCATTGCTGTGCCTCGCTCACAAACCCATCTTGCGCCGGGACGCTAATGGACCCTTGGCATCCGCGCTACGCTGCGATCAGTGATTAGCGAGGCACAGCAATGGATCTGACGCAGTATCGGACCCTCGGCCGTTCGGGTCTGGCGGTGAGCCCGCTCGCCCTGGGCACCATGACCTTCGGAACCGCGCGCTGGGGGCTCGACGCGGCGGGCAGCCGCGCGGTGTTCGACGCCTATGTCGAGCGCGGCGGCAACTTCATCGACACGGCGGACGTGTATGCGGGGGGCGCCAGCGAGGCCATGGTCGGCCGCTTCGTGACCGAGCGTGGCCTGCGCGACCGCCTCGTCCTGGCCACCAAGGCGGGTTTTGCCGCCGGAGCCGGGCCGCATGCGGGCGGATGCGGGGCCAAGCATCTCTACGCGGCGATCGAGGGTTCGCTGCGCCGCCTCGGGACGGACTACGTCGACCTGTACTGGCTCCACGTCTGGGACGGCGTCACGCCGGCGGAGGAGTTGCTCGACACCATGGCGGGTCTCGTCCGGGCGGGAAAGACCCGCTATTGGGGCCTGTCGAACGTGCCCGCCTGGTACGCGGCCAAGCTCGCGACCCTGGCCTCCGTGCGCGGGCTGCCGGGCCCGATCGGGCTGCAATACTTCTACTCCCTCGTGAGCCGGGAGGTGGAGGACGAGCACGTCCCGCTGGCGGCGGAGTTCGGCCTCGGCCTGGTGCCCTGGTCGCCGCTCGCCTACGGCCTGCTCACGGGCAAGTACGACCGCGCCACCGTCGAGGCGTCCCCGGCCCGCGGGTCCGGCCTGCCGAGCGAGGCGCGGAACGAGGAGGCCGAGCCCGCCGCAGCGGATCGGCGCCTCGACGGGGCGAACCCGTTCGGCGACAGCCTGTTCACACCGCGCAACTGGGGGATCGTCGACGCGGTACGACGGGTGGCGGACGCGATCGGGCAACCGGCGGCGCGCGTCGCCCTGGCATGGGTGATCGGCCGGCCGGGCGTCGCCGCCACCCTGATGGGCGTCAGTCGGGCGGGGCAGGTCGGCGACAACGTGGCCGCCCTCGACCTCGCGCTCGCGCCCGAGCACCGCGCCGCCCTCGACGCGGCGAGCGCGCCCGACACGCCGCGCCTCCTCTACGACCTCGCCCGGCCGCCCCTGCGCACACAGGTGATCTTCGGCGGGAGCGAGGTCCGGGCCGCGGCCGAGCTGGGGCCGCCGGCCTGACGGATTCGAGGCGACGGCGCCGTTGCCCGGGGCGTGCGTGGACTGCGGACGATCCGGCGGCGTCGCTCGACCGGGACGCGGTCCCGGAGGCGCGCCAGCTCAGGGCGTCGGCGCCACCGGCTGGTTCGGGTCGTTGAGCTGGATCGTCCAGCTCTTCTGCTCGCCGGTATCGACCTCGTAGAAGCCGTTGCGGTCGAGCCCGCGGGCGAGGCAATCCTCGACGCCGCGGATCGTGAATTCGCGGTCCTTGGTGCACATCAGCGAGCGGCCGCTCCACTCGCCGCCGCGCGTGTAGTCCACCGCGTAGACGTAGTAGAATCGCGCCGCGAGGGAGCCCTTCAGGAGCGTCTCGCAGACCTTCGGGGCCACGTCCCACCAGCCCTCCGTGACCCAGCCCTGCGGGTCGCGGTAGCCCAGGGCGATGCCGACCTTGCTGGCGGTCTGGTTGCACATGCGCAGGTCGGCGCGGGCGGGTGCCGGGAGGAGCATGACGGCCAGGAGGGCCGCGCCCGCGAGGACCAGGGACCTGCCACGACCGACCCGCGCCAGCGTTCCCCAGGGCGCCACCCCGTCGTTTCGGGGCGCCGCAGGCGCGCCCGGACCCGAAGGGGCGCGCCGGAGGCGTGCACGCCAGAGCCGCCGAGACATCGACCTCGAAGGCCACCGGCCTATCCGCATTCCGGGCTCCGCTGCACGGCCCTGGGATGACGGCGGGGCAAGGGGGCCGCGCGAGGCTGACGGTTCCGCGGTCCCGTTCTCACGGCCGAGCGGCGCTCTCCGGAGCGCGGTCAGGGCCGCGTCCGGGGAATCCGGACATGCGCCTCCGTCTCTCTCCTCCCAGGAGGAGAGACCCGCGGCGACCATGGAACCCCCGAAGACCTGGACCCGCCCGGCGGCGTCCCTAGCCGACGAGGATGATGCGGCAATCGTTGACATTGGTGCGTGTCGGGCCCGGCTGAACGAGATCGCCGATGGTGGCGAAGAACTTCGTCGAATCGTTGTCGGCCAGCATCGCGGCGGGATCGAGCCCGGCTTCGCGGGCGCGGGCCAGCGTCGTCGGGTCGACGAGGCCGCCGGCCGGGTCGGTGGCCTCGCCCCGGCCGCCATCGGTGCCGTCGGTGTCGGCCGCGATGCCGAGGATGTCGTCGGCGCCGTCGAGCGCGATGGCGAGCGCCAGGGCGTATTCCTGGTTCGGGCCGCCATGGCCCTCGCCGCGGATCGTCACGGTCAGCTCGCCGCCCGAGATGATCGCGACCTTGCGGCCGGCCGCGGCCATCTCCCGAGCCATGCGGGCATGCTCGGCGGCGACCTCGCGGGCCTCGCCCTCGACGTCGGGGCCGAGCATCACCGGCTCGTAGCCGGCCGCGGACGCGGCGGCGGCCGCCGCTTCCAGGGCGTCGATGGGCCGGGCGATGATGCGGTACTCGGCCCGGGCGAAGGCGGGGTCGCCGGCCTTGGGGGTCTCGTTGGCGGGATCGTTGAGGAGGGCCTTGGCGGTCTCGGGCAGGGGGATGCCGCGGCGCTCGCAGATCTCGCGGGCGTCGGCCAGGGTCGTCGGATCCGGCACGGTGGGTCCGGAGGCGATCACGGCCGGGTCGTCGTGGGGCACATCGGAGACGGCCAGCGTCAGGATCGAGCGGGCGTTGCGCGCCATCATGGCGAGGCGGCCGCCCTTGATCCGCGACAGGTGCTTGCGCACGGCGTTGATCTCGTTGATCGGCGCGCCGGAGCGCAGCAGGGCCTTGGTGATGGCCTGCTTCTCCGTGAGGGTGAGCTCCCCGGCCGGGGCGATCCAGTTGGCCGAGCCGCCGCCGGAGAGCAGCACCAGCACGTCGTCCTCCGGCCCGGCATCGGCGGCGATCTTCAGGGCGTCGATGGTGGCGTCGATGCCGGCCTGGTCCGGCACCGGATGCCCGGCCTCGACCATGCGGATCATCGGCGCTTCCTCGCCGTAGCCGTGACGGGCGACCGCCAGGCCGACGATGCGGCTCGGATCGACGCCATGCTCCTCCCGGTAGAACCGGCTGGCCACCGCCGCCATGCTGCCGCCGGCCTTGCCGGCCCCCAGGATGATGAGGCGGCCCCGGCCCGGGGCGGGCAGGTGCGGCACGAGGCAGCGCGCCGGGTGGGCGGCGGCGATGGCCTCGTCGAGGCAGTGGAGCAGGAGGGCGCGGCGGTTATCGGTCGAGGCGGGTGCGGTCATGGCGGGTGCGGTCATGGCGTTTCCGTATTCCGGTGGTCGATCGCAAAGGCGGCCCGGCGGTTCTCCTCCGGATTGTTGTGCCCCCGGCATGGTGCCGGATTGTTGCCGTCGCGGCGCGATCCGCGATACGTGCTGTGCCCGACGCTCGCCGCCTCGGCAAGCCGCGCGTTCGCGGGATCAGCGCCCGCGCCAAACCGGACCGTGTCTCCCCATGCAGCCACCGCATCCCGTCGAGACCATCCCGGGCGATCCCGCCGGGGGCCTGCTCCTGATCTGCGACCACGCCTCGAACCATGTACCGGAGGACCTCGCCCAGCTCGGGGTGCCGGAGCATGAGTTCGCCCGCCACATCGCCTACGACATCGGCGCCGCCGCGGTGACGCGCCGGCTCGCCGAGGCCCTGAACGCCCCCGCGATCCTGACCCGGTTCTCGCGCCTGATCATCGACCCGAACCGGGGCCGCGCCGACCCGACCCTGGTGATGCGCCTCTCCGACGGGGCGGTGGTCCCGGGCAATGCCCGCATCGACGCGGCGGGCAAGGCCGAGCGCATCCGGCGCTTCTACGAACCCTTCGACGAAGCGATCGAGGCCGGGATCGCGCGGGCCGAGGCCGGCGGCACCCGCCCGGCCATCGTCACCATCCACAGCTTCACGCCGTATTGGCGCGGCGTGCCGCGCCCCTGGGAGGTCGGCATCCTCTGGGACCGGGACGACCGGATGAGCGCGCCGCTGATCGCGGGGCTCCGGGCCGACCCGGCCGGACTGACGGTCGGCGACAACGAGCCCTATGGCGGCGGGCTGCCCGGCGACACGATCGACCGCCACGCCATGGCGCGGGGCCTGCCGAACGCGCTGGTGGAGATCCGCCAGGACCTGATCGCCGCGGAGGCGGGACAGCTCGCCTGGGCGGAGCGATTCGCACGCCTCCTGCGGCCGATGCTGCCGATCCACGCTTGACGGGACGCCCCGGCGCGCCGACCTCAGGCTCAGATTGGGAGAGACGCATCATGACCGAGATCGACGACGCCACCCGCACCGAGCTCGAGGCCGCCGTGTTCCGGCGCCTCGTCGCTCACCTGCAGACCCGCACGGACGTGCAGAACATCGACCTGATGAACATGGCCGGCTTCTGCCGCAACTGCCTGTCGAACTGGCTCAAGGACGCCGCCGATGAGCGCGGCCTGCCCATGGACAAGGACGAGAGCCGCGAGCGCGTCTACGGCATGCCCTTCGCCGAGTGGAAGCGCCTGCACCAGTCCGAGGCGACGCCCGAGCAGCAGGCGGCGTTCGCCAAGGCGGCCGCGGAGCCACACTGAGGCCGGGGCCGGGGGAATGGCCGGGCCGTACTAAGGTCCCGGTAAGCTTGACGGCTTAGTGAGGCGGTTCCGGCGCAGCCCCCCGCGCCTCGCAGATCAGGGACTTGAGACGACCATGGCCGCATCCGCCGCACCCGCCGTCGACGCTTCCTCCGTCGCCGCCGACCAGCTGAAGAGCTTCATCGAGCGCATCGAGCGCCTCGAGGAGGAGAAGGCCGGCCTCGCCTCCGACATCAAGGATGTCTACGCCGAGGCCAAGGGCACCGGCTTCGACACCAAGGCCCTGCGCAGGATCATCTCCCTGCGCAAGAAGGACCATGCCGAGCGCCAGGAGGAGGAAGCCATCCTCGAGCTCTACATGCAGGCCCTCGGGATGGTCTGAGCGCCCGCCCTCGTCCCCGAGGCCGCCCGCAGGTCGGACGCCCCGGGGCGCGGTTTCGGCGCTGGGACCGGGCGCCATCGGCGTCAGCCCGCCTCACCGACTTCGAAACTCAGCGCCGACCTCGCCCATGCGGAGATCGGCGGCGGTACCGATGCGGGTTACGCCTTCCAGCCCGGCAGCCCCGCCAAGCCCGCTCGTCTCGAGTCCCTGAGCATCGTCGGCGGCCATGATCACAGCGCCGACGAATTCGCGGGGCTCGCCAGCATCACGCCGCGGCTCGACCTCGCGACCGGCCTGGTGATGGAGGTGTCGCGGGACCCGGCCCGCTGAGCGGGCCCGTGCCCGGATCCCCAAGTCGGCGTTGACGGCTCTTCCGAGCCGTACGGGAGGGCAGGACGCGCCCCGTCCGCGTCAGCGCAGGACCCGGGGCGGCGCTCCGCCCGATGCGTCAGGTCCGTCCGCATCGCACAGGCCGGCCCAGAGCTTCCACTCGGTCCAGGCCTGCTCCAGGGCCGCCACGGCCTCGTCCCGGGTCGATACGGTCGCTCCCCGCCGGAACGGGGCCGCCCCGATGTCGAGGTGCAAGCCCCAGGTCCATTGCGCGTCGGGCGCGGGATCGTCGCGGATGCAATCCACCCGCCCGACAATCAGCGCGCCGCTCGTGATGACGTAGGTCTCGCGCGGGTGGTCCTCGAGGCGGGTGTAGATCAGCTTCGCCACGATGCCCTGTGCCCCTGTCCCTCTGAACCGTCGCCCCGCGTCCGGTCCGCCCCCGGCATCCTACCTCAGGGATCGCGTGCGCGAACCCGGCGATCCTGCGTCCCAATGGGCGATGCGGGGACGTCGCGGCCGGGCCGCAACGAAAAAGCCCCGGCGGCACGGGGCCGTCCGGGGCTCGATCATCGCGCCGTGAGCGTGTCCTTCAGAGGCGGGCGGTCTCGCGGCGGTTGAAGGCGAGGGCGCAGAGCGTCGCGACCGCGCCGGAGAGGAGGTAGACGCCGACCCAGGAGAGGCCGAAGCGGCTGGAAACGCTGAGCGCCACCAGGGGCGCGAAGCCCGCGCCGATCAGCCAGGCGAGATCGGAGGTCAGGGCGGCACCGGTATAGCGGAAGCGCGTGCCCAGATTGGCGGTCACCGAGCCCGAGGTCTGGCCGTAAGAGAGCCCGAGCAGGCCGAACCCGATCAGGACGTAGATGGTCTGGCCGAGCTCGCTGTCGCCGAAGACGATCGGTGCGGCGATGCTGGCCAGGGCGAACAGACCGATCAGGCCGGCCGCCACGCCCACCAGGGTGCGCCGCCCGATGCGGTCGGCGAGCACGCCGGACAGCACGATGGTGCCGGCGGCCAGGAAGGCGCCCGAGCACTGGACCAGCAGGAACTCGCCCGCCGAGCGGCCGGTGAACAGGTGGATCCAGCTGATCGGGAAGACGGTCACGAGGTGGAACAGGGCGAAGCTCGCCAGCGGCACCACGGCGCCGATGAGGACGAAGCGGCCATGCGTGCGCAGGAGCTCCAGCACCGGGGTCGGCTCCAGCTCCTGCATCTGCAGCATCCGCGAGAATTCCTCGGTGGCCACCAACCGCAGGCGGGCGAACAGCGCCACGACGTTGATCGCGAAGGCCACGAAGAACGGGTAGCGCCAGCCCCAATCGAGGAAGTCGGCGTTGGAGACGTTGCCGAGGAAGAACGCGAACAGGGCGCTCGCCAGCATGAAGCCCACCGGGGCGCCGAGCTGCGGGATCATCGCGTACCAGCCGCGCTGCTTCTCGGGGGCATTGAGCGCCAGCAGCGAGGCGAGGCCGTCCCAGGCGCCCCCGAGGGCCAGACCCTGGCCGAAGCGCAGGGCCGCCAGGATCCAGATCGAGAGCGCGCCGATCTGATGATAGTTCGGCAGGAAGCCGATCGCCATGGTCGAGCCGCCGAGCAGGAACAGCGCGATGGTCAGCTTCGCGGCCCGGCCGTGCCGGCGATCGATCTCCATGAAGATCACCGAGCCGATCGGGCGGGCGATGAACGCCAGGGCGAACAGCGCGAAGGCGTAGAGCGTGCCGGTCAGCGGGTCGGCGAAGGGGAAGAACACGCCGGGGAAGATTAGCACCGAGGCGATGCCGTAGACGAAGAAGTCGAAATACTCCGCGGCGCGCCCGATCACCACGCCGATGGCGATCTCGCCCGGCGCGACCGTGTGATCGCTCGACGCCTCGTGCGCGTCGCGCTCCAGCGACGTGGTGGAGGGCACTGCATAGTCTGCGCTCATCGAGGAAACCGTGCTCGCTTCATGCGTTCGTGGCCGAATCGGGTGCAGCGCGGTGCGCGACACCCGGAGGATGGGACACCTGTACGCCTCGCCCTTTGTCTGCGTCAAAGCGCAGCGTGACGCGGCCTCCGGCAAACAGCGCGGTATCTTGGCGCAATGCATCTCGGTGTGGAGAAGGTCCATAGCGCGGTTTGTCTGAACAGCGCTATGAGCCTAGCGCTGATCAGACGCGCTGGCTGCGACTTGCTAGATTGATGCAATGCAGCGAAGTGACGTCCGACGATTCCTCCGTGGGCCAATCGCGGCCGACGGACGTCGCTCTTCCGAGATGGTGCCAAACGAGTCCATGCCGGTCAAAACGCTCCGTACGCTCGCGCTCCTCCCGCTGTTCGGCCTGCTCTCGGGCTGCAACATGGTCCTGATGCAGCCCTCCGGCGACATCGCGACCCGCCAGCGCGACCTGATCCTGGCCTCCACCGGCCTGATGCTCCTCATCATCATCCCGGTGATCGCCTTCACCCTCCTGTTCGCGTGGCGCTACCGGGTTTCGAACACCAAGGCCGAGTACGATCCCGACTGGCACCACTCGACGCAGCTCGAGGTGCTGATCTGGTCGGCGCCGCTGGTCATCGTGATCGCCCTCGGGGCGCTGACCTGGATCAGCACCCACACCCTCGATCCCTACCGGCCCCTGAGCCGTCTCGACGCGGACCGGCCGCTGCCGGCGGGGGTGAAGCCCCTGTCGGTCGAGGTCGTCGCACTCGATTGGAAATGGCTGTTCTTCTACCCAGATCAGGGCATCGCCACCGTCAACGAACTGGTGGCGCCGGTCGATGTGCCGATCTCCTTCAAGATCACCTCCGCCACCGTCATGAACTCATTCTTCATCCCCGCGCTCGCCGGGCAGATCTACGCCATGGCCGGCATGGAGACGAAGCTCCACGCGGTGATCAACAAGGCCGGCACCTATGAGGGCCTCTCGGCCAATTACAGCGGCTCCGGCTTCTCGCGGATGAACTTCAAGTTCCACGGCCTCGACCAGGCTGGGTTCGACCAGTGGGTCGCCAAGGTGAAGGCCGAGGGCAAGCCCCTCGACCGCCAGAGCTACCTCGCCCTCGAGAAGCCGAGCGAGCGCGAGCCGGTGCGCTACTTCTCCACCGTGGAGAACGGACTCTACGGCGCAGTGCTCAACATGTGCGCCGTGCCCGGCAAGATGTGCATGAACGAGATGATGCACATCGACGCCATGGGCGGGGCGGGCAAGGAGAGCCACGGCAACCGCGAGCGGCTGGAATACGACAACCGCTACGCCGAGCAGGGCGTCGAGGCCCCGGCCGCCACGGTCGGGGGGTCGGGCCGCGAATCCCACAGCCGCGAGCAGCCCGAGGGCATGAAGCCGAAGTCGATCGCCCCCGACGTCAAGCCCGACTCGGCGCCCGAACATTCCGGCCACGACCATTCGGGACACGACCATGCGGGCCATGGCGGCCCGGCCGGCGACGGCAAGGACTCGAAGGGGTCCGACCCGATTGCACCCGGCCAACTCAATCGATAGCGCGGACGCCTCGGACGCCCGCGACCCCCATTCGGCACGCTTCTCTCACGAGCAGGTTCCATGTTCTCCAATCCGGATCTCCAGAAGCTCCTGTTCGGGCGCCTGACGCTCGATGCCGTGCCGCTTCATGAGCCGATCCTCCTCATCACCTTCGCGATGGTCGGCCTCGGCGGTGTCGCGGTCCTCGGCGCACTCACCTATTTCCGCCTCTGGGGTCCCCTCTGGCGCGACTGGTTCACCTCCGTCGATCACAAGAAGATCGGCATCATGTACATCGTGCTCGCGCTGGTCATGCTGCTGCGCGGCTTCGCCGATGCGCTGATGATGCGCGCGCAGCAGGCGATGGCCTTCGGGCCGAACGAGGGCTACCTGCCGCCGCATCACTACGACCAGATCTTCACCGCCCACGGCGTGATCATGATCTTCTTCGTGGCGATGCCGCTGGTCACGGGCCTGATGAACTTCGTCGTGCCGCTGCAGATCGGCGCCCGCGACGTGGCCTTTCCGTTCCTCAACAACTTCAGCTTCTGGATGACGGTGAGCGGCGCCGTGACCGTGATGGCCTCGCTGTTCGTCGGCGAGTTCGCCCGCACCGGCTGGCTCGCCTATCCGCCGCTCTCGGGGCCCGCCATGAGCCCGGGGGTCGGCGTCGACTACTACATCTGGGCGCTGCAGATCGCCGGCATCGGGACCCTGCTCTCAGGCATCAACCTAATCGCCACCATCGTGAAGATGCGCGCCCCCGGCATGACCATGATGAAGATGCCGGTCTTCACCTGGACCGCGCTCTGCACCAATATCCTCATCGTCGCCGCCTTCCCCATCCTCACGGCCGTTCTCGCGCTGCTGTCGCTCGACCGCTACGTCGGCACGCACTTCTTCTCGAACGACCTCGGCGGCAACCCGATGATGTACGTGAACCTGGTTTGGATCTGGGGTCACCCGGAGGTGTACATCCTCATCCTGCCGGCCTTCGGCGTGTTTTCGGAGATCGTCTCGACCTTCTCGAGCAAGCGCCTCTTCGGCTACGCCTCGATGGTCTACGCCACCGTCGTGATCACGATCCTGTCCTACCTGGTGTGGCTGCACCACTTCTTCACGATGGGCTCCGGCGCCAGCGTGAACTCGTTCTTCGGCATCACGACGATGATCATCTCGATCCCGACGGGTGCGAAGATCTTCAACTGGCTGTTCACCATGTACAAGGGCCGCATCCGGTTCGAGGTGCCGATGCTCTGGACGGTCGGCTTCATGGTGACCTTCGTCATCGGCGGCATGACCGGCGTGCTGCTCGCCGTGCCCCCGGCCGACTTCGTGCTGCACAACTCGCTGTTCCTGATCGCCCACTTCCACAACGTCATCATCGGCGGCGTGCTGTTCGGCATGCTGGCCGGCATCACCTACTGGTTCCCGAAGGCCTTCGGCTTCAAGCTCGACGACTTCTGGGGCAAGGTGTCGTTCTGGTTCTGGCTGACCGGGTTCTGGGTCGCCTTCATGCCGCTCTACGTCCTCGGCCTGATGGGCGTCACCCGCCGCGTGCAGCACTTCGACGATCCGTCCCTGCAGATCTGGTTCATCATCGCCGCCTTCGGCGCCGTGCTGATCCTCTGCGGCATCGCCTCCTTCGCGATCACCCTGGTCGTCAGCGTCCTGCGCCGCGAGCAGCTGCGCGACACGACCGGCGACCCGTGGGGCGGCCGGACCCTGGAATGGGCGACCTCGTCGCCGCCGCCGGACTACAACTTCGCCTTCACGCCCGTGATCCACGATCACGACGCGTGGTGGGACATGAAGAAGCGCGGCTATGCCCGCCCGATGCAGGGGTTCCAGGCGATCCACATGCCGAAGAGCACCGCGGCCGGCATCATCCTCGGCGTCCTCAGCATCGTCTTCGCCTTCGCGATGATCTGGTACATCTGGTGGCTCGCGGCCTTCAGCTTCGCCGCGATCGCGGTCGTCGCGATCGGCCACACCTTCAACTACAACCGCGACTTCTACATCCCGGCCGACGAGGTCGTCCGGACGGAAGGCCAGCGGACGGCCCTTCTGGCGGAGCGCGTCTGAGATCATGGCAACCCACGCGACCCCGGCCATGAACTTCGAACCCGGGCGGAACCCCGGGGTCACCATTCCCCAGGTCGATCCGACGACCTTCTACGACGCCAAGGGCGAGCATCACCCGGAAGGGAGCACGATGCTCGGCTTCTGGCTCTACCTGATGAGCGACTGCCTCATCTTCGCGGCGCTGTTCGCCACCTACGCGGTGGTGGGCCGGAACTACGCCGCGGGCCCGTCGCCGAAGGATCTGTTCGACCTGCCGCTGGTGGCGTTGAACACCTCGATGCTGCTGTTCTCCTCCATCACCTACGGCTTCGCCATGCTGGAGATGGAGAAGGGCGACCTCAGCCGGGTGCAGATCTGGCTGGCGGTGACCGGCCTGTTCGGTCTCGCCTTCGTGGGCCTCGAACTCTACGAGTTCCACCACCTGATCCACGAGGGCGCGACGCCCCAGCGCAGCGCCTTCCTGTCGGCCTTCTTCACCCTGGTCGGCACCCACGGCCTGCACGTCAGCCTCGGCATCGTCTGGCTGGTGACCCTGATGGCGCAGGTGCACAAGCGCGGCCTGGTGCCCGAGAACAAGCGCCGGCTGCTCTGCCTCAGCATGTTCTGGCACTTCCTCGACGTGATCTGGATCGGCGTCTTCACCTTCGTGTACCTGATGGGAGTCCTGCAATGAGCGCCGCGTCGAAGGCAGGACACGTCGATCACGGACACGTCGATCACGGGCATGGACACGGGCATGGGCATGCCGACGCCGGCAGCCACGGGAGCTTCCGGGACTACATGACCGGCTTCGTGCTGTCGGTCATCCTGACGGCGATTCCGTTCATCCTGGTGATGGGCAACATCCTTGGCAACGACCGCATCACCGGCATCGTCATCATGGGCTTCGCGGTGGCGCAGATCGTGGTGCACATGATCTACTTCCTCCACATGAACACGAAGTCCGAGGGCGGTTGGACCATCCTGGCGCTGATCTTCACCCTGACGCTGGTGATCATCACGCTCGCGGGCTCCCTCTGGGTGATGTACCACCTCAACACCAACATGATGCCGCAGCACATGCATATGGGCTGATGGCCAGCCCACGGCCGGCGGCGCGGCGCTCCCGATTCGCCCTCGCTGCCATCACCGTCACGGGGCTGATCCTCGTGGCGGCCCTCGCGACCCTGGGGACCTGGCAGGTCCATCGCCGGACCTGGAAGCACGCGCTGATCGCCAGGGTCGAGGCCCGGGTCCAGGCCGCGCCGGTCGAGCCGCCCGGCCCCGGCGCCTGGGATGGCCTCACCGCGGATGCAGACGCCTATCGCCGGGTGCGGACGCGCGGGCATTTCCGCAACGATCGCGAGACCCTCGTCCAGGCCGTCACCGACCTCGGCGCCGGGTTCTGGGTGCTGACGCCCCTGGAGCGCGCCGACGGCACCACGATCCTGGTCAATCGTGGCTTCGTCCCCGGGGACCGGCGCGACCCGACCGCGCGGGCGGACGGGCAGGTCGATGGGGAAGCCGGCGTCACCGGTCTCCTGCGCCTGACCGAACCGGGCGGCGCCTTCCTGCGCAGCAACGCGCCCGAGGCCGGGCGCTGGTACTCGCGCGACGTCGCCGGAATCGCGGCGGCGCGGGGGCTCGGCCCCGTCGCCCCGTACTTCATCGACGCCGACGCCACACCGAACCCCGGCGGCTGGCCGGTGGGCGGGCTGACGATCGTGCATTTTCCGGACAACCACCTGGTCTACGCCATCACCTGGTACGTCCTCGCCCTGATGGTCCTGGGGGCGGTCGGCTACACCCTGGTCGATGCCCGCCGCGGCGCGCGACGGACATCCGCCTGAGGTCAGGCCGCGGCGAGACGCGTCAGCCAGACGCCGGCTTGTGCGACGTCGGCCTGCGAGAGCCCGTGCCCGACCGGCAGGGTCTCGTGGCTGACGGTGGCGCCGGCGGCCCGCAGGCGTTCGGCGAGCGACCCCACATTGGCCGCAGGCACGATCGGGTCGGCCGCGCCCGAGAGCATCAGCACCGGTCGGCCGGCGAGATCCACCGGCGGCGACTCGCGCAGCGGCACCATCGGGCGCAGCAGGACCGCGCCGGCCAAGACCCTGGGGTGCAGCAGGAGCAGCGCCGCCGCGATGTTGGCTCCGTTCGAGAACCCGACCGCCACCGGAGCGGCGAGCCCGTAGGCCGTCCGCGCCTCGGCGATGAAGCCGGCGAGGTCCGCGGCGCGGCGGCGGAGATCGGCCTCGTCGAACACGCCCTCCGCGAGACGGCGGAAGAAGCGGGGCATGCCGTTCTCCAGCACCGCGCCGCGGGGGGAGAGCAGCGCGGCGCCGGGCAGCAGGGTCCGGCCCAGCGGCAGGAGGTCGGTCTCGTCGCCGCCGGTGCCGTGCAGGAGCAGGAGCGGCGGCAGCCCCGGCGCGGTGGCGGGCACGAAGCGATGGGTGAGCCCCAGGGAGAGTTCGGTCATGGCAACCTCGCGGCGGTGAGGGTGAGGGCGCCCGCTCCGTCCGGAGCGGGCTTTCGTCTTTGGGCGGCTCGCGTTCAGGCGATGGTGGGCAGGTGCCCCTCGATCTGGGCCCGGTGGGGCTCCAGGAAGACCGGCAGCTTGAGCTCGCGGCCCAGGGTCTCTACCGGCTCGTCGACGGCGAAGCCCGGGACGTCGGTGGCGATCTCGAACAGCACCCCGCCCGGCTCGCGGAAGTAGACGGACCGGAAGTACTGCCGGTCCCGCTGCTCGGTGACGCCGAGCCCGTAGGTGCGGGTCAGCGTCTCCACCATCCGCGCCTGTTCCCCGTCATCCGCTGCCCGGAAGGCGATGTGGTGGACGGAGCCCGCGCCCTGGCGGCCGCGGAGGAACTCGCCCACCGCCCGCAGGGTGACGAAGCCCCCCTCCGGCGCGCCGCTGGCGTAGCGGATCGCTGCGCCCTCGCGTCCAGCCTCCCGGAAGCCGAACACCTCGGTCAGGATCGCCGCGGTGCCCTCCGCCTCCTTGAGCAGCAGGGTGACGCCGTGGAACCCGCGGATCGCGTGCTCCGCCGGAATCTCGGCGCCGGTCCAGGGCACATCCGTTTCCGTCGTGTCGGTGCCGACCAGGGCCAGCATCAGGCCATCGGGGTCGCGGAAGCGCAGGGTCGGTTCGCCCAAGACCTGCACCAGAGCCTCGTGCGTGACGCCCTTCTCGATGAAGCGATGGCTCCACCAGCCGATCGCGGCGTGCGGGACCCGGAACGCGGTCTCCTGGGTCTCGCCGATCCCGACCCGGCCGGGGGCCGCGTGCGCGATCGGGAAGAAGGTCAGGATCGTGCCGGGGCGGCCCGTCTCGTCGCCGTAATACAGATGGTAGGTGCCCGGATCGTCGAAGTTGACGGTCTTCTTCACCAGCCGAAGGCCGAGGACCCGGGTGTAGAACTCGACGTTGCGCTCGGCGGCGCCGGAAAACGCGGTGACGTGGTGAATGCCGTTCTGGGCCATGGGACGAACTCCTTCGGGGCCGCACCGCGCCGGGGACCGGCCGTGCTGCGATGACCGGAAGATGCGCCTTGCCTCCGCGTTCGAAAATGGAAACGATGGAAACGCATCGTTTCTCGAAGGTCACCGATGAAGCTCCCCGATTTCGAGGCCTGGGCCATCTTCGCCAAGGTGGTGGAGACCGGATCCTTCGGCCGCACCGCAACGGAGCTGGGCATCACCAAGGGCACGGTCTCCAAGGCCGTGACCCGCCTCGAAGCCCGCATCGGCGCGCGCCTGTTCCACCGCACCTCACGCAAGCTCGCCCTGACGGAGGCCGGCGCCTCGGCCCGGGAAGCCGCCGCGCGGATCCTGGCGGAGGGCGAAGCGGCCGAGGCCCTGGCACGGGACGCGGCGGCGCAGCCGCGCGGCAAGGTCCGGCTCGCCGCGCCCATGTCGTTCGGGGTGCTGCACGTGGCGCCCCTCCTGCCGGATTTCCTCGCGGCCCATCCGGGCCTGAGCATCGACCTGCATCTCGGCGACGACCTGATCGACCTCGTGGGCGGGGGCTTCGACCTCGGCCTGCGCATCGCCGCGCTGACGGATTCCTCGCTCCGGGCCCGCCGCCTCTGCGCGGTTCACCGCTCGCTCGTCGCCACGCCCGATTATCTCGCCCGGCACGGCTGGCCGGACCATCCGCACGACCTCGCGGGCCATGCCTGCCTCGGCTACGCCTACCTGCCGAGCCCGGATCGCTGGCGGTTCCTCGGCGCCGACGGCGAGGAGGCCACGGTGGTGCCGGATGGCCCTCTGAGGGCGAACAACGCCGATGCCCTGGCGCCGGCCCTGCGTGCCGGTCTCGGCCTCGCGGTTCAGCCGGACTTCATGGTGTGGGAGGACCTGCGCGACGGGCGCCTGGTCCGGGCTCTGCCGGGCTGGACGCCGCCGCGGATCGATCTCCACCTCGTCACCCCACCGGGCGATCCGCGCCCCGCCCGGGTGACCGCCCTGATCGCGTATCTGGCCCGCACCCTCTCGGCCGCGCCCTGGGCCGAGGGGCACGGCGCAGTGGGGCATGGCGCCGAGGGGCACGGCGCAGGGGGGCAGGCCGCGGTCCCGGCGTGAGCCGGCGACTCAGGCCTCGGCGATCTCCAGGGTGAGGCCGCGTCCGCGCAGCACCTTGTCGAGGCGCTGATGCATTTCCGGGCAGAGGTGGTTCACGCGCAGATGCAGGGTGTCGCCCTGCGGCGTGCCGGTGACCCACAGGCGGTAGCGCAGGCCCTCGTCCCGGAGCTGCTCCAGCAGGCGCTCGGAGGCAATCCGGTTGGCCTCGTTGTTCATCGCGATGAGGCGTGCATCCATCTTGGTCTCTCCTGCTTCCAGAGGTGCAACGCGCAGCGCGGGCCTTTTCGTCCCTGCAATCGGGATTCGTGGTGAAGCGGCGTGTGCCGGCTCACCGGAGGGGAGGGCGGTCCGCGCCGCCGCGCATCCGGAACACGGGGGCGACGCCGAGGTTCACGCGAATGCAATCGCCTGAGGAGGGTTCGATGACACGTAGGGCCATGATCGCCGTCGCGGTGCTGCTCGCGGGACCGGCCGCCGCGCAATCGGTGGGCGAGAAGACGGGGGTGAACGCGCTGATCGGCGTGAGCCCCTCCACCGCCGACTTCGTCACCCAGGCCGGCATCAGCGACCTCTTCGAGATCCAGACCAGCCGGCTCGCGGCCGAGCGCAGCGACGCTCCCACCAAGACCTACGCCCAGCAGATGATCGCCGATCACGAGAAGACCACCGGCGAGATGAAGTCGATGGTCCAGGGTGGAAAGCTGCAGGCCACCCTGCCGACGGCCCTCGACAGCACGCATCAGGGCAAGCTCGACACCCTGAAGGGCCTGCAGGGCGACGCCTTCACGAAGCAGTACCACAGCGATCAGGTGAAGGCGCACAAGGACGCCGTCGACCTGTTCCAGCGCTACGCCAAGGGCGGCGACAACCCGGAGCTGAAGGCCTGGGCCGCCAAGACCCAGCCGGCCCTCGAGCACCACCTCAAGATGGCGCAGGATCTCGACAAGTAGGTCCGGTAGTCCGGAGGGGCGGCGTCGTTGAGACCCGCCCCGACCTGCCGCGGGCTCAGAAGACCTCGTCCGTGTGGACGTCGAAGCGGGCAAGGTGCGCGTAGCCGAAGTTCGTGGTGATCGCCACGTCGGTGGCGTCGCGCCCACGGGCCATGACGATCCGGCCGATGCGCGGCGTGTTGTGGCGCGCATCGAAGGTGTACCAGGTCCCGTCAAGATAGGCCTCGAACCAGGCCGAGAAATCCATCGGGTCGGGCACCGGCGGAATGCCGATATCGCCCAGGTAGCCGGTGCAGTAGCGCGCCGGGATATTCATGCAGCGGCAGAACGCGACGGCGAGATGCGCGAAATCGCGGCAGACGCCCTGACGCTGCATGAAGCCGTCCCAGGCCGTCCGGGTGGCATCGGCGCACATGTAGTCGAAGCGGATGCGGTCGTGGACGTAATCGCAGATCGCCTGCACGCGGCCCCAGCCCGTGGGCGTGCCGCCGAACAGGGACCAGGCCGTCTCGGACAGCTTGTCGGTGTCGCAGTAGCGGCTGCCCAGGAGATAGACCAGCACGTCGTTGGGCAGGTTCTGGACCTCGATCTGCTGCGCGTTGGGCGCGTAGACGTCCGGAAAACCGGAATCCTGGACCACGAAATCGGCCGAGATCGTCAGGCGGCCGGGGGGCGTGACGATGCGTGTGCAGATGTTGTCGAACACGTCGCGATAGTTCTGCGACGGGATCGGCGGATCGAAACTGATGACGTGGGGGGTCAGAACGTCCGGCATGCGCGAGGGATGCACGCTCAACGCGAGGATCATCGGCGTTGGCTGAACCGATTCGAAGGCGATGTCGAACCCAGTCCTGATCTTCATGTCCACCACCTGATCCTGTCGAGAAACACACGCTCGTTGCTTGCGGCCGGGCAGCGGACGCCGCACCGGTGCGTCAACGCGCCAGATCCGGATCAGTCACCCGAGGCCCCCCGGCCCCCGGCTCGACTTCCTCGACATCGACGCTCACCGTCATGCCCAGATCGTCCGCCGGAAATCCGAAGAACGAGCCGTGCAGCGGGACTGCCTGGCGCGGGTCTCGCGCCACCGCGACCCGGATGAGGTCCCGATTGCCGACGATGCCGTTCGTCGGATCGAACTCGATCCAGCCCGCGCCGGGCAGGTAGACCTGCACCCAAGCATGAGTCGAGCCACCGCCCACGTGCCGGTCGCGATCCCCGCGTGGGTTGTGGAGGTAGCCCGAGACGAAGCGGGCCGCCATGCCGAGGGCACGGACGGCCTCGATCATCAACACCGCGAAATCGCGGCAGCTCCCGCGCTTGAGGCGCAGCGTCGTCGCCGGATCCTGTACGCCCTTCTCCGAGCGGGCGAGGTAGGCGAAGTTGCGCCGGACGCTGCGGGTCATCTCGGCCAGGAGATCTTGGGTCCCGATCCGTCCGGCGGGGGGGACGAAGCTGCGGGCCCAGGCATCGACCTCGTTGCGCGGATCGGCGTATTGCCGCTCCATCGAGCGGCTGAGATCCGGGATGTCGTCGGCCCCGTAGCCGAACGGGTAGAACGCCGCGTGGGCGGCGATCGGGAAGACCGGAACCGATTCCGGCGTGTGGTCGAGGGTGATCGCGCATTCGAAGGTGAGCTGCGCGGCCCGTCCCGTGAAGGTCGCCACGGCCACGCAGTTGCCGAAGACGTCGTGGAGCCAGCGCAGGCCGCTCGGCTCCGGCGTGATCTTGAGGGTCGCCGAAATCAGGCGCTGGTCGTAGCTGTCGCGCGGCCGGAACAGGATGCGGTGCTCACCGAAGCCCACCGGCTGCCGGTAACGGTAGGTGGTGAGGTGGCGGACGGACAGGATCGGCACGGGGGGGGCTCCACCACGCCGGATCGGCGTGGTCTGGTCGGCGCGGACGCGATGTTTGGGAATGCAAGTCGCGCGCCGGGGGTAACCCCTCACGGGATCGGCGGGAAACCGCCCGGTGGGGCGATCCGGCCGCGTCAGGGCACGATCGGCTGGGGCGCGGTGGTGGCGATCTCGGCCTCGCTCAGGAGATCGAACGGGCGCCACGGCTTCGGGATGAAGACCGCCTGCTCCGGAAGGGTCCCGGGTCGCTCGGCCCGCCTGCCCGAGGTGACCACCATGCGGGCCGCCGGCCAGAGCAGGGCGATCGCCGAGGCGAGCTGGACCCCGTCCATCGCGCCGGCCAGGCTGACATCGGCGAAGACCAGGGCGACGTCGCCGCCGCGCTCGCGCATGATGTTGAGGGCGGCTTCCGCGCTGTCGCAGCCGATGGCCGTGAGTTCCGTGTCGCTGAGCAGGGCCTCGGCCAGGGCGCGGGTGGCGGCGTCGTCCTCGACCACGAGGGCGAGCTTGCCCGGGCGGGGCTTGGGCACCGGTTCGGACTCGACCTTGCGGACGAGGATCGCGAGGTGTTCCGGCACGCCCTCGGCGATCAGGTCGTCGTAGAAGGCGGCGAGGGCCTGGCCGATCCGGTCCAGCGACATGCCCGGACTCAGCGTGTCCGCGAGCAAGGGCCGGCTGACGGCGGTCGGCAGATCCGCGTTCGTGCCTTTCGGGTCCGGCAAGCAGGGCCTCCGCGGTGTGTGTCTCGGGGCGAACCGGGAAGAGGCTCGCGGACATTAAAGCCGGGAGGTCACGGTCAGTTGCGGGAAATCATCCCTCGGGCTGTCCGACCTGTGCGTTTCGTCAGTCGACCGTCGCGTCGGCATAGGCGAGGATGCCGGCCATGGAACGCACGTCGCGGTAGCGCTCGCCGCGGGTGCTCATCATCGCCTCGAACTTCTCGTGGACCTGCGCCACCGACAGGCTGACCGCCTTCCGGCGCCCGCGCTGAGCGGCGAAGAAGATCGTCTTGTTGGCGCGGGCCGGGCCGGGCAGCATCTGGGCCGCGGCGGCCTTCGGCTTGTCGACCACGCTGGCGAGGAAGTCCTCGGCGTCGTCCGGGCCGAGGAAGTGCGCGAGGTAGACCTCGCCGAGGGTGAGCTCGCGGCCGATGCGGAGGGCGATGCGGGCGGCGTCGCGCTTCAGCATCTCGCCGGCCAGGAGCGCGGAGAGGTAGGGGTCGCGGCGCATTTCGAGAATGCGGGTCCGCTCGGCGGGATCGAGGACGGTGGGACGACCGTTGTCGCCCGCCACCACGAGGGCGGCGTCCGCCGCGAGGCCGTATTTCGGCCCGAAGTCGCGCACCACGCCGAACCAGGTCCGTTCGATGAACTGGAACAGGCCGGTCGCGGAGGACGTCTGGGCCTGGACCTCGGTCTTGAAGCTCGACTCCTTGTCGGCCACCGCCATCAGCAGGACCGGGTCGGTTTGCACCGCCTGGGCCGCGCGCACGATCTTCTGCACGAGGTGGCGCCGGATCTTCATTGGCCCGAACTCGATGACCTCGTTCGGGTCGCCGACCGAGCTCTCCGTCAGGAGGTAGTCGTAGGAGACGCGGTCCACCGCGTTGGACCCGAGCTCGGTGTCGAGGTCGTGGACCGGAGCGAAGGCGGAAGCGGCGGTGATCACCGCGCGAGGCGCGGACGCGGTCGCCTGGGCAGAGGTCTGAAGGATGACCGGGGCCGGCTGGATGCGCGGCCGCGGCATGGTGATCTCGGTCATCGCCTGGGCCGACTGCACCACGCCGGCGTCCGGACCGACGCCGTAGACCAGGGCTCCGCCCAGTCCGCCCGCCAGGAGCAGCATGGAGAGCACGGACCGGGTGAGGGCGGGGCGGCTGCCGTGATCGCGGCCGACGCGGCCTCCGAGGGTCAGGGCATCCGAGGAGGACGGAGCGGCGCCGAGGCCGGAGCGCGCTGCGAGCGCGCCTTTCGCAAGCGAGCCCTTAGCGATGGGGCCCTTGGCGAAGACGGTCCGTGACGATCCGACGTTTCGACCCTGCATCTGCGCGACCCAACCCCGTTCCCTGGCGACGGATTGAGATTAGCTTGACAGATGTGGCGACAACACGGCCCGGTTTGGGGCAATCCCGTGGCAAGTTTGGCACGGTGTCCAGAGCGTTTTGGCACATCGCCGCCCAAGCGCGCGGGACGCGAAACGCCGAATGCGGCCATGCCGGAGCACGACCGCCAAAGATCAATCATCGAGAAGGAATGGTACCACTGCCCCGGCTCGAACGGGGGACCTCTTGATCCACAATCAAGCGCTCTAACCAACTGAGCTACAGCGGCACTGCGGGCGATCTATCCCGAGCCGCGGCGCATTTCAAGCCGCCTTCGGCCGATCGCCGGCAAAAGTGTGGACCATTCTGCGGGCGATCCCTCGGCGCCGCGCGCGCGCGCGCTGTGCGGTCGACGCCGGGGCCACCGACAGGCTAAGCAGGACGCGGGTCCGTCTCCCTGCGCGCGTTCTCCCCGGCGCACGCTCGCGTCCATCGGTCGATGCCACCGCCATCCAGTCCCACCCGTCCGCCGCGCGCCCGGCAGGTGCTCGTGCAAGCCCCCGGGCAACTGCGCGCCCTCGTGCGCGGCAGCGAGATCGGCCTGATCGTGCTGGCCGCGCTGATCGGGTGCGGCGGCGGCGTCGCGGTGGCCGGGATGAACCGCGCGACGCAGGCCATGCGGGAACTGCTCTACGGTCTCCCGCCGGGCCTGCGCCTCAGCGCGGCCACCGATCTCCCACCCCTCGTGGTTCTCCTGGCACCGGCCTTCGGCGGTGTTCTCCTGGCGCTCTTCACCCTGGCCCTGCGCTGGCAACGGCGTCCACGGCGCCCGGTGATCGATCCGATCGAGGCGAACGCGCTGCATGGCGGCCGGATGTCGGTCCGCGATTCCACCATCGTGGTGATCCAGAACACGATCTCCAACGGCAGCGGCATCTCCGTGGGGATGGAGGCGGCCTACACGCAGTTCTGCGCCGGACTGGCCTCGCGCCTCGGGCTGTCCTTCGAGCTGCGGCGGGCCGATCAGCGGACCCTCGTCGGCTGCGGCGCCGCGGCGGCCATCGCGGCGGCCTTCGGCGCGCCGCTGACAGGGGCGTTCTACGCCTTCGAACTCATCATCGGCACCTATTCCATCGCCACGCTGACCCCGGTCGTGGTCGCTGCCCTCTGCGGCAGCGTCGTCGCCCGCGCCCTGGTGGCGCAGACTTCCCTCGTCACGGTCGAGCGGGCGGATGCCGTCACCACGACGGTGCTGACCACCCTCGATACGGTGCCGAGCCTCGCCCTCGGCCTGATCTGCGCCGGACTCGGCATCCTGATCATGCGCGGCGTCACCCTGGTGGAGGCCGGCTTTCGCGCCACCCGGCTTCCGACCCTCTGCGTGCCGATCCTCGGCGGCCTGTGCGTCGGAGGGCTGGCGCTCCTCGCCTCGACCCAGGTCCTCTCCGGCGGGCACGGGGCGCTGCACCTGCACCTCGACGCCCACGGGACGACCCTCGGCCTCTCGGCTCTGGTCATCCTCTTCGTCGCCAAGGCCACGGCCTCGGCGATCTCCATCGGCTCGGGGTTCCGCGGCGGCCTGTTCTTCGCCTCGCTCTTCCTCGGCGCGATCGCGGGCGAGATCTTCGCCGCCGGCATGCCGATGATCCTGCCCGGCCTCGCCGCCTTCGGGTTGACCCCGCTCGCCTACGCGGTGATCGGCATGAGCGCGCTCGCGGTGGCGGTGATCGGCGGACCGTTGACCATGACGTTCCTCGCCCTCGAGCTCACCGGCAGCTTCCCGATCACCGGCCTGGTGCTGGTGGCGGTGATCGCCTCGTCGCTGACCGTGCGGAAAACCTTCGGGTACTCGTTCGCGACCTGGCGCTTCCACCTGCGCGGCGAGAGCATCCGCAGCGCGCACGATGTCGGTTGGATTCGCACCCTCACGGTCGGCAAGCTGATGCGCCGCGAGGTGCCGACGGCCGCCCTCGACCAGAGCCTCGCCAACTTCCTGCGCAAGCACCCGCTGGGCTCGCCCTCCCGCGTGGTGGTGGTGGACGGGCAGGGACGCTACGCCGGCATCGTCCTGGTGCCGGAGGCCCACGCGGCCCTGCAGGAAGCGGATGTCGAGGCGCCCGGTCTCACCGGGCTCCTGCGCCACACCGACGACGTCCTCACCGCCGACATGAACGCCAAGATCGCCACGGCGATCTTCGACCGCACGGAGAGCGAGGCCCTGGCGGTGGTGGAGGACCTGAAGAGCCGCAAGGTGATCGGCCTCCTCACCGAGAGCCACACGCTCAAGCGCTACAGCGAGGAACTGGACCGGCAGCGCCGCGCGGTGCTGGGGGAGACGAGTTGAGGGCCGGGTCGAGACGCTCCGTCCGATCACGGACGACCGGTGGCGCGGCGCCAGCCGACATAGCCGAAGGCGAAGAGGCTCGCGCCGCCTATCATGAGGAGACTCCAGCCCCAGTCGCTCGGCAGCTGCCCATCGACCGGATGACCGGCGAGGCCCGCGGCCAGCACGATGCCGAAACCGAAGACGATGGCGGAGAGCAGTAGCCCGAGGTTGATCCCGATACTCATGGATGAACCCCTTTCTACGAATGACGTCCGGGCGCCGCGGAGCGGGCGCGCAAGGGCCGACGCCGGGTCCCCGGAGGAACGCGGCGCCGGCAGGGTCGGCTTAGAAGATCACCTCGTCTCAGAGGATCACTTGGGCGCGGCGGTCGAACCGGTCGTCGCCGCGGGTGCCGCGGCCTTCTGCGGTGTTCCGAGCACGTTCACCATGTCGAAGCGCACCCCGTCCTCCACTTTCTTGAGGAGGGCGTTGCCCTCGTAGTACTTGCCCTGTCCGATGAGGCTCGCCGCCTGATCGACATCGGTGGTCGTCTGGTTCAGCGGGACGACGGCCAGGACGAAGTTCATGTCCACCCCGGCGAGCTTGAGCTGGTCGATGGCCGACTTGCGGTCGCCCTTCTCCAGGCTCTTGTTCGCGGTCGCCACGGCAGCCGCCTTGGTGGGCGTCGCGACGAAGTCTTCGCCGAGCGTCAGCTGGCCGTCGACGGGCAGCCAAGCCGTGGGCTGCGCGGATGCCTTCGCATCCGCAGTCTTCGCGTCGGCCGTCTTCGCATCCGCGGTTTTCGCATCGGCCGCCTTCGCCATCGCGGCGTGCTTGTCAGGGCTCCGAAGGTCCGCTTCCGCCTTGGTGTAGACGGCCTCGTCCGTCTTAGCCTTTGCGAGGGCCGCCTGCGCCTTGCCGATCAGGGATTTGGCGAGGGTGGGATCGGCGTCGAAGATGGCGATGCGGGCCAGGTGCAGATCGCGGAACGCCTGGGCGCCGTCCTTCGACAGCTTGCCCACATCCTTGTCCGCCGCCTGTTGCGCGGCCGTCACCGGCGGAGCCGTCGCCGGCTTCACTGCATCGTTGGCCAATGCCACACCGCTGAGGAGCGAGGTTGCGGCAAGGAAAGCGGCAACTGTTCTTGTCTTCTTCATCACACTACCTCCGAAGAAAAGCCGCGCCCGGATCACTGATCTTGTTGATCTACCTGCGCTGGCGATCTCTTCTGAAGCGAATGTGGTCCCGAGCGATCGCGATGTCATCTTAAAGATTGGTATGGTTCGGTTCATCAAATATTCGTTGACATAGGCCCCGTCGAAGGGGCGGAGCAAGTCTTCTCCGAGTCGGACCGTGGCGGCACAAAAAAGCACGCGGTGATCGCTCACCGCGTGCCGGTCATGCCTCCGAGGGTCGAGCGGCTCAAGCGGCCGAGAGGCGTGTCTTGCGGGTCAAGGCTTCCTCGACGGTGCCGTCGCCGTCGAGGTACCCGTGACGCTTCGGGTTCGGCATGATCAGCGAGCCGATGAAGGCGATGCCGAGCATGATCGTCACGTACCAGAAGAACGTGCTCTCGGAGCCGACCTGCTTCAGGTACAGCGCCACCGCCTCGGCGGTGCCGCCGAACAGCGAGTTGGCGATCGCGTAGGACAGGCCGACGCCGAGGGCGCGCACCTGGGTCGGGAACAGCTCGGCTTTCACGATGCCGCTGATGCCGGTGTAGAAGCTGATCACGATCAGGCCGACCATGATGAGCGCGAAGGACAGGATCGGGTTCTGCGTGGATCCGATGGCGGTCATCAGCGGCACCACCATCAGGGTGCCGAGGCCGCTATAGAGCAGCATGTTGGCCTTGCGCCCGATCCGGTCCGACAGCCAGCCGAAGAAGGGCTGGATGATCATGTAGACGAACAGGGCCGCGGTGGAGATCTGCGAGGCCGTGACCTTGTCGATATGCGCCGTGTTGAAGAGGTATTTCGGCATGTAGGTGGTGAAGGTGTAGAAACTCAGCGAGCCGCCGGCGGTGTAGGCCAGCACCACGCAGAAGGCGCGCCAATGCTTGAACAGGGCCGCGAAGGTGCCGGAATCCTTCTTGGCCATGTCTTCCTTGGTCGCCGTCTCGTCGAGGGACGAACGCAGGTAGAGCGCCACCACCGCCGCGACCGCGCCGATGACGAACGGGATGCGCCAGCCCCAGGCGGTCAGTTCCTGGGCGGTGAGGAAGCTCTGCAGGATGATCAGCACCAGCGAGGCGAGGAGCTGGCCGCCGATCAGGGTGACGTACTGGAACGAGGCGAAGAAACCGCGACGGCCCTTCACGGCGATCTCGCTCATGTAGGTGGCGCTGGTGCCGTACTCGCCGCCCACCGACAGGCCCTGGATCATCCGGGCCAGCAGCAGCAGGGCCGGCGCGAGCTGCCCGACCGTGGCGTAGGTCGGCAGCACCGCGATCATCAGCGACCCGGCGCACATCATCAGCACCGAGATCAGCATCGAGGTCTTGCGGCCCAGGCGGTCGGCGATGCGGCCGAACAGCCAGCCGCCGATCGGGCGCATGAAGAAGCCCACCGCGAACACCGCGGCGGATTGCAGGAGCTGACTGGTGCTGTCGCCGGCGGGAAAGAAGACCGGCGCGAAGTAGAGCGCGAAGAACGCGTAGCAGTAGAAATCGAACCATTCGACGAGATTGCCCGACGAGGAGGCGACGATCGCCTTGATCCGGCGTCGGCTGTCGGCGGCGTCTTCCGCCTTGGTTGGGATGGCCCCGGCCCCACCTGTCATACGTCTCGTCCCTGTGCTCTGGGCAATGCCGTTCCGCGGCTTGCTTTGCGGCGACGTTACCGCCTCGAACGAGATTTCCCAAGGGCGATCAGCGGGTTGTCCGAAACAGCCAAGATGTTTCTGAAACCACGCTGTGGAAGACGCGAGTCTGAGCTTAGCTGCAACGTTACAATACGATTGGCGCAACCAGCGGGAAGATCAGCGCAAGAAAAACGGGAACGGTTTCTCGAAGATCCTCGTTGCGGACGACATCGACGTCCTGCGGCGTCAGGCAGCAATGAAAGTGGAATCGAACCCATGAACAAGCTCTTTCGGAGCACGGTGACGGCGGCGGCCCTGGTGATCGGCGCAACGAGCGCGTTCGCGCAGGGCGGGCCGGGTGGCGGTGCTGGCGGCGGCGCTGGTGGCGGGGCAGGGGGTGCCGGGGGCGGCGGCGCCGGCATGGGTGCGGGCGGCGGCGCCGGGGCTGGCGGCGGTGGCGGCGCCGGCGGAATGCGCGGCGGCGGCGCTGGTGGCGGTGCGGGCGGTGGCGCCGGCATGCATGGTGGTGAAGCGGGCGGCGGCGCCGGTGGGGCCGGAATGCGCGGCGGTGCCGGGGGCGCGGAGACCGGGGCCGGTCCGGCCGGGGGAGCCCAGCGCGGCGAGGCCGGCGGCCGTGGGGCCGAGGGCGGCGCGGCACGCCAGGACGGGCGTCCGGGTCAGGCCGCCGGGGAGCGCGGTGGTCGCGAGGACGGCGGAGCCGCGGCCCGCGACGGCCGGGGTGACCGAGACGGCAAGGCCGATCGGGACGGCAAGACCGACCGGGACGGCAAGACCGACCGGGACGGCAAGGGCGATCGGGACGGCAAGGCCGATCGTGGCGGTAAGGCCGATCGCGACGAGCGCGGCGGACGGGCCGAGCGCGATGGGCGCGGGGGTCGTGACGGCGGCGTCGAGCGCGAGGGCCGGGGTGGCCGAGGCGATCGTGGCGCCGTCCGGGGTGCCTATGGCCGCCTCGGCGCGCCGCAGCGCACCGAGTTCCGCCAGAGCGTCTTCCGCCGCGGCATCCCGCGCCTGGCCGCCGGCGCCTTCGCGCTCACCGTCGGCACGGCGATCGCCCGTAGCTACACCCTCTACGACCTGCCGCCGGACATCGTCCGGATCGCGCCGGAATACGAGGATTACCGCTACGTGCTGGTGGACGACGACATCGTCATCGTCGATCCCGACACCTACGAGATCGTCGACGTGATCCGCGGCTGATCCGAGCGGTCGGAATCACGGTGGGGGCGGGGCTTCAGGCTCCGCCCCTTCGCGTTTGCGCTCAGCGCTTGCGGTCGAGGAGGCCGGAGACCACCCGTGCGGTGTAGTCGACCATCGGCACGATGCGGGCATAGTTCAGGCGCGTCGGCCCGATGACGCCGACCACGCCGACGATCTTCTGGGAACCGTCGCGGAACGGGGCCGCGATCATCGAGGAGCCCGAGAGCGAGAAGAGCTTGTTCTCGGAGCCGATGAAGATCCGCACGCCCTCGCCACCCTCGGCCCGGGACAGGAGCTCGATCACGTCCTTCTGCGTCTCGAGATCGTTGAACAGCAGGCGGATGCGGTCGAGATCCTCGGCCGCCCGCAGGTCGTCGAGCAGATTGGCCTGACCGCGCACGATGAGCTGTCGGGCATCGGAGGGGCCGACGCTGACGGCGAGGCCGGCATCCACGAGGCGCTCGGTGATGGCGTCGAGTTCGCGCTTCATCGCCTGCCGGCCCGACTCGATCTCGGCGCGGAGCGTCCCGAGGGTCCGGCCCTGGAGTCGGGCGTTCAGGTAGTTCGAGGCCTCCTGCAGGGCGCTCGCCGGCAGGCCCGGCGGCAGGTCGAGGAGGCGATTCTCGACGGAGCCGTCGTCCGAGACCAGCACGACCAGCGCCCGGGTCGGGTCGAGGCGGACGAATTCGATGTGCTTCAGGTGGACGTTGGTCTTGGTGGTCAGGACCACGCCGGCGCCGCGGGAGATTCCCGAGAGCAGCATCGAGGCCTCGGCCAAGGCGGAATCGAAGGTGTGGCCGGAGGCGGCCGCGCGCATCTGCGCCTCGATCCGCTCCTGCTCCTCGCGCCCGACATCGCCGAGCTCCAGCATCGCATCGACGAAGAAGCGCAGGCCCTGCTCCGTGGGCAGACGACCGGCCGAGGCGTGGGGCGCAAAGATCAGCCCGGAATGCTCGAGATCCGCCATGACGTTCCGGATCGAGGCCGGCGACAGGGCCATGGGCAGGATGCGCGCAAGGTTGCGCGAGCCGACCGGTTCGCCGGTCGTGAGATAGCTCTCGACGATCTGCCGAAAGATCTCACGCGAGCGTTCGTTCAACGCGCTGAGCACCTGCATCTGCTGCGATGTCGAAAAGGGGCGGGCGGGCTCTGTCACGGTCCATTCCTGAGGCGGAGAGTGTGACGGTCTCCCGAGTTTTACACAATGCTCCCCACCGTCGCTCCCGGCGGGCAACGCGAGGGACTACGAGAAACAGCTTGGCCGCGGAAGGCGTTCCGCGCGCGCGACCCGCGGCGGATTCCACCCGCTCCGGGGCACCGGCGAGGCCGACAATCCGCCCGGCCTCGCTTGCCGGGCGAGGGCCGGAACCGTAAAGCCGCACTCCCATCACCACCGAAAGGAGAGCGGCATGCGGCCCTCGAAGCGCGCGAACGACGAACTGCGCATGGTCACCCTGGAGCGCGCCGTCTCCCGCCATGCCGAGGGCTCCTGCCTCGTCAGCTTCGGCGACACCAAGGTGCTGTGCACGGCCACCCTGGAAGAGCGCGGTCCCGGGTGGTTGCGCGGCTCCGGCAAGGGCTGGGTCACCGCGGAATACGCCATGCTGCCGCGCGCCACGCACGAGCGCACCCGCCGCGAGGTGAATTCCAGCAAGCCGTCGGGCCGGACCCAGGAGATCCAGCGCCTGATCGGACGCTCCCTGCGCGCCGTGACCAACCTGCCGGCCATGGGCGAGCGCCAGATCACCGTCGATTGCGACGTGATCCAGGCCGACGGCGGCACCCGCACCGCGGCGATCACCGGCGCCTGGGTCGCGCTGCACGACTGCTTCACCTGGATGCGCGGCCGCTCGATCATCTCGGTCGACCCCTTGCGCGAGCACGTGGCGGCGGTCTCCTGCGGCATCTACAAGGGCAAGCCCGTCCTCGACCTCGACTATGCCGAGGATTCCGCGGCCGAGACCGACGCCAACTTCGTCATCACGGGCACCGGGGGGCTCGTCGAGGTCCAGGGGACCGCCGAGGGCAAGCCGTTCTCGGAGGAGGAGCTGTTCGAGCTGATGCGCCTCGCCAAGGGCGGCATCCAATCCCTCGTCGCCCTACAGAAGCAGGCCGTGGTACAGGGCGCCTCCGCATGAACGCGCACCGCATCCTCACCGGTCGCGTCGTCATCGCGACCCACAATGCGGGCAAGCTCGTGGAGATGCGCGAGCTCCTGGCGCCCTTCGGCGTCGATGCCGTCTCGGCCGGGGAACTCGGCCTGCCCGAGCCCGACGAGACCGGGACGATGTTTGCCGAGAACGCGGCGATCAAGGCGCTGGCCGCTGCAACCGCGTCCGGCCTGCCCGCCTTCGCCGACGATTCCGGGCTCTGCGTCAATGCGCTGGACGGGGCGCCGGGGCTGTTCTCGGCCCGCTGGGCCGGGCCGTCCAAGGATTTCACCGGCGCCATGGCGCGCATCGCCGCCGAACTCGACAAGCGCGGGGCGGCCACCCGGCGGGCGCACTTCGTCTCCGCCCTGGTGATCGCCTGGCCGGACGGCCACACCGAAACCTTCGAGGGCCGGGTCTTCGGCGAACTCGTCCCGCCGCGGGGCGCGAGCGGGTTCGGCTACGATCCGATGTTCCAGCCCGACGGCTACGACCGCACCTTCGGCGAGATCTCATCGGAGGAGAAGCACGGGGTCGACTGGCAGACGGGCAACGCCCTGTCGCATCGCGCGCAGGCCTTCGTGCTCCTGGCCCAGACCTGCCTGCGGCGTCCCTGAGACCGGCCGCGGGATTGCCAAATGGCGGTCCCGCGCGCACATCCGCGTCATGACCGAACCGACAGGCCCGGACCACCCGACCCGCGACGCGGGGTTCGGGGTCTACGTGCACTGGCCCTTCTGCGCCTCGAAGTGCCCCTATTGCGACTTCAACAGCCACGTGCGCCACGCGCCCGTGGACGAGGGCCGCTTCCTGCAGGCCTTCCGCACCGAGATCGCCCACGTGGCCGTGCGTACGCCCGGCCGCATCGTGTCGAGCGTCTTCCTCGGCGGCGGCACGCCCTCCCTGATGCAGCCCGCCACCGTGGCGGGCCTGCTGGACGCGATCGGGCAGGCCTGGAGCGTGGCGCCCGGCGTCGAGATCACCCTGGAGGCCAACCCGACGAGCGTGGAGGCCGAGCGCTTCCGCGGCTACCGGGCCGCGGGCGTGAACCGCGTCTCCCTCGGCGTCCAGGCCATGGACGACACCGCCCTGAAGCAGCTCGGGCGCCTGCACAGCGCGGCCGAGGCCATGGCGGCCGTGCGGGTCGCGGCAGCGCATTTCGAGCGCTATTCCTTCGACCTCATCTACGCGCGCCCGGACCAGAGCCCCGCCGCCTGGCGGGCCGAGCTGGAGGGGGCCATCGCCCGCGCGGCCGAGCACCTGTCGCTCTATCAGCTCACCATCGAGCCGGGCACGCCGTTCTACGGCCTGGCCGCCGCCGGCAAGCTGGTCCCCCCCGACGACGATTCCGCGCGTGCCCTCTACGACGTGACCCAGGAGGTCTGCGACCGGGCCGGGCTCCCGGCCTACGAGATCTCCAACCACGCCCGCCCGGGCGCGGAATCCCGGCATAACCTGCTCTACTGGCGCTACGGCGAATATGCCGGCATCGGCCCGGGCGCCCACGGTCGCCTCGTCGGCGAGTCCGGTCGGATCGGCACCGTCACCGAGCGAACGCCCGAATCCTGGCTCGCCCGGGTCGAGGCACAGGGCCACGGCATCGTCGAGACCGAGGCGCTGGCCGCCGCCGACCAGGGCGACGAGTTCCTGATGATGGGCCTGCGCCTGCGCGAGGGCATCGACCCCCGGCGCTACGCCGCCCTGAAGGGCCGCAGCCTCGAGGCGGTCCGGATCGACGACCTCGTCGCCGCGGGGCTGATCGCCCGCCGTTCGGACGGCCGCATCGCCGCGACGCCCGCCGGCGCGCCGGTGCTCAACGCGGTGGTGGCCGCGCTCGCCGCCTGATCGGGTTTCGGACGATCAGGTCCCGGAGGGACCGAGGGTCCGCGGCGCGGGGCTGACGATGGTGGGCGCGCCCGAGCGGATCTCGTAGACCGCCAGGGCCCGGTCGCTCGGCCCGTCCGGCCGGAACCGGAAGGTCCCGTCGACGCCGGAGAAGCCGGACGGGTTGGTGAGCGTCGTGTCGGCGAAGCGCTGCGAGCCGAACTGGCGCGACAGGGCCGCCATCAGCGAGACCGCGTCGTAGGCGAGGGTCGCGACCCGCGGCGGCACCGCGCCGAAGCGCGCCTGGTAGCGCTGCGAGAAGCCGTTGAAGCCGGCGGCGTCCGGCGCCGCGAACCAGCCGCCCTGGAGGGCGGGCAGGGCGAAGACGCGGGGATCGTTCCAGACGGCGGTGCCGATCGGCCGGACCCGGCCGGGGGCGAACCCCGCCTTGGTCAGGGCCGGCGCGACGGTGGCGAGGCCATCCGGCGTGTCCGGCAGGAACAGCGCGTCGGCCTGGGCGGCCGGCCCGGTGATCAGGCCGCCGAGGCGCCCGATGGCGGGGGCCGGATTGCCGACGGGATAGCGCTCGATCGCCACGAGGCGCGCGCCCTTGCGGGCCACCGCCTCGCGGAACTGGGCCTCGACGGCATTGCCGTAGCTCGAATCCGGGATCATCGCCGCGAAGGACTTGCGGCCGGACGCGACGGATTCGTCGACGACCCGATCGACCTCGGCCTGGGGCAGGAAGCTCAGGAGGTAGGTGCCGCGGGCCGCGACGCCGGCATCGGTCGAGAACGCGATGAGGGGCTTGCCCGCCGCGCGCACCACACCAGCCGCGGCCTGGACGTTGGCGGCGAAGAGCGGGCCGAGGACGAGTTCGGCCCCGTCCGCCACGGCGGCCTGGGCCGCCTCGCGCGCGCCGTCCGGCGCGCCGCGGTCGTCCTTGACCAGGATCTGCAGGTCGGGCTTCTGAAAGTCCTCGATGGCGAGTTCAGCCGCGTTGCGCATCGCCGCGCCCACCGCCGACCCAGGTCCGGAGAGCGGCACCACCAGGGCGACCTTCACCGACCCGGTGCCGATCCGACCGCCCGCCGCGGGCACCGGCGCGTCGGTTGCCGGCCCTTCGGCCTGGGGCGCGGGGGCCCGGTTCGAGACGCGGCCGCCGCCATCGGGTCCCCCGACGCAGGCGGCGAGCAGGAGCAGGGTCGCCATTCCGACCAGCCCGGATTTCAGCCCGTTCGCGCGCGTCATCGGTGGCCCCCCTGTCGCCGGCTGACGACCCACGCTTGCAGTCTAAGGGCGAAAAGTAAATGTGAGCCGACGTGCCCCATGCATTCCGCCCGAGGCCCCGATCGTGGCAAGGTCCCGGCCATGACCCAGAAGATCGACACGCGGACCCGGCGGCGGCGCGACCCGGCCTCGACGGGGGCCGGCGCCCGCCCGCCCGCCACCTTCACGGCCTTCGGCCTCGCCGCCGAAGCCGAGGCGATCGAACCCGGCCTCCACGTGGTGGCGACTCCGATCGGAAACCTCAAGGACGTCTCGTTCCGCGCCCTGGCGACGCTCGCCGCCGCCGATGCGGTGCTGGCGGAGGACACCCGCGTCACCCGCACGCTGCTGATGCATTACGGGATCACCACGCCCTTGGTGGCCTATCACGAGCACTCCAACGCGGCGGTGCGCGAGCGGATGATCGCCCGGATGCAGGCCGGCGAGGCCCTGGCCCTGGTCTCGGACGCGGGCACGCCCCTCGTCTCGGATCCCGGCTTCAAGCTGGTGCAGGCCGCGATCGAGGCCGGCCTCAGCGTCACGCCCATTCCGGGGCCGTCGGCGGTGATGACCGCCATCGTGGCCGCGGGCCTGCCCACCGACCGGTTCTTCTTCGAGGGCTTCCTGCCGGCCAAGTCCGGCGCCCGGCGCAACCGCCTGGAGGCGCTCGGACGGATCCCCGGTACCGTGGTGCTGTTCGAGTCCCCCCATCGTCTGCCCGAGATGCTGGTCGACGCCGTGGAGGTTCTCGGGCCGACGCGCCCGGCCGCCGTCGCCCGCGAGCTGACCAAGCTCTACGAGACCATCCGGCGCGGCAGCCTCGGGGATCTCGCCGCGCTCTACGCGGAGGAGGGCGCGCCCAAGGGCGAGGTGGTGGTGATCATCGGCACGCAGGAGGAGGCCCCCGATGCGGCCGAGACCGATGCGGGTCTCGACGCGGCCCTGACGGCGGCGCTCGCCCGGCACTCGATCAAGGACGCCGCGACCCTGGTGGCGGAGGAGACCGGCCAGCCCCGGCGGGTCGTCTATGCCCGCGCGTTGGCCCTAGCGCGGCGCGACGATGAGGCCTGAGGTCCGCGCGGTCGCGCGCCGACGCGCCACCGAGCTCCGGGGCCGCAGCGCCGAGAGCCTCGCGCTCCTCGCCTTGCTGCTCAAGGGCTACCGTCCCCTCGGCGCGCGCTTCCGCGCGGCGGGGGGCGAGATCGACCTGATCGTCCGGCGCGGGGCGACGATCGCGTTCGTGGAGGTGAAGGCGCGAAGCACGCTGGCGGCCGCTCAAGGCGCCATCGACGGGCACAAGGTCGCGCGCTTCTCGCGGGCGGCCCGGGCCTGGATCAGCCGGCATCCGAACACGGACGCGGCGACCTTCCGGGCGGACGCGGTGTTCGTCGCACCCTGGACCTGGCCCCGGCACGTGGCCGACGCCTTTCCGATCCGGTGAGATCAGGCGCGGGCGGCGGCCACCGCGGCGATCAGCGTCCGCTTGAGATCGGCCTGGCTGAACGGCTTCTGCACGACCGGACGCTCGCGAAAGGGCTCGCGAATCCCGGCCCCGCCATAGCCCGTCGAGAACACGATGGGCAGGTTGCGCTTCACGATGGCCTCGGCCACCGGATAGATCGGTTCGCCCGCGACGTTGACGTCGAGGATGGCGACCTCGAAACTCTCGTTCTGCGCCATCTCGAGGGCGGTCGACAGACGCGCGGCAGGTCCGACGACGGTGCAACCGAAATCGAGTAGCATGTCTTCGAGCAGCATCGAGATCGCAGCCTCGTCCTCGACGACAAGCACGCGAGCCCCGTTGAGAAGGTCTTCGTCCACTTGAGCACTCACGCCGGGGCTTCTTCCCTTCGATCGACTTGGAATTCCAAAACGCCTTCCGCGGAAGGTGTTGAGGGGTTCGCTCCCACTGTGTGCAACCGGCCTCGCGTGATGCGAATGATGCAGGGCCTGAGCGAGACCGCAAGGCCCGCTGAACGGCCCGGCATAGAGCGAGCCGTCGCCCGTTCCGCGGGGCGTGTCAAGCACCTGGCCGTCGTCAAAGGCCGTCGGCAGGCCAGCAATGTTACGGTCTGAAACATTTCTGTGCCACCGAGCTCCACCGGTAGGCAGACGCCCCTGAAACGCCAACAACCTATGTTAACGAAACCGGACGGGCCGCGAGACTGGACACGACGCTCGGCCATCGCTGGGCTCGCCCTCCTCGGCGCGCGGGCCGGCGGCGCGGCCGCAGCCGCGACCCCGCTCGTGGTGGCCTCCAAGAGCGACACCGAGGGCGCCCTGACGGGCGCCATGATCGCCCTGGTCCTGGAAAGGCTGAACCTCCCCGTCCTGCGCAGGCTCGGGCTCGGGCCGACCCTGATCGTTCGCAACAGCCTCCTGTCCGGCGAGATCTCGATCTATCCCGAATACACCGGCAACGGCGCCTTCTTCTCCGGCACCGAGAACGATCCGATCTGGAAGTCGCCGCAGGGCGCCTACGACACCATTCGGCGGCTCGACGCCGCCCGCGGCCTGACTTGGCTGACGCGGGCGCCGGCCAACAACACGTGGCTGATCGCCGTCAACGGGGCGCTCGCCCGGCGCGAGCACCTGACCACGATGACCGACTTCGCCGGAGCCGTGCGCCGCGGCCTCATCCGGCTCGCCGCCTCCACCGAGTTCGTGGAGAGTGCCGCGGCCCTGCCGGCCTTCGAGGCGGCCTACGGCTTCTCCCTGCCCCTCGATCGCATCATCAGCCTGCCCGGCGGCGACACCTCCGTCACGGCGCGGGCGGCCGCGCAGGGGATCAGCGGCGTGAATGCCGGCATGGTCTACGGCACCGACGGCGCGCTCTCGGCCCTCGACCTCACCGTGATGAGCGATCCCCTGGCTGCGCAGATCGTCTACGAGGTGGCCCCCGTGATCCGCGAGGCCGATCTCGCCCGCCACCCCGAGATCGCACCCGCCCTGGCGCGCGTCTTCACCCATCTCGACGCCGAGACTCTGAGGCGGCTGAACGCGCGCATCACCGTGGACGGCGCGGTCGCCGAAGCCGTGGCGGCCCGATACCTGTCCGAGAACGGGCTGCTGCCATGATTGTGGGGACGACGGACATCACGCCGCAAGGGCTCTCGATTGGGCGTCTCCTGCCGGCACTCGTGGCCACCGCATGGCTCGGTGCGCTGGCCCTCGCGCTGACCCGGCTGCCGGTTCTCACCATCGCCCGGAACCGGCTGGCGCTCGGGGATTCCCTGACCGGCTTCGCAGCACTCGGCGGAACCGCCGTCCTCGTGCTCGGGATGAGCGCTCTCGCGATCGGCCTCCTGGTCTCGCGCAGGCGCACGGCTTCGGTGATCGCCCTATTCCTGCTGCTCCCGGCGATCCTGGCCTTCCTCCACGGCCTCGGTACGGGCGCCGCCCGGTCGCTCGCCGAACTCCCGTCGGCCGCGCGGGCCGGTCTCGGTTCGGGGTCCTGGCTCGGCCTGACCCTCCTCGCCGGCGCCCTGGGCCTTGCCGTTCGGCGCTCTCGGCAACCGGGGCTCGGCCTCGCGACGGGTCTCGGCCTGATCCTCGCACTCGTCGGCCTCGGGTGGGCCGGCGCCCTCGATGCCCTGTCGCTCGCGGTCGAGTACGCGGCGCGGCGCGCGACGGTGAACGCAGCGATCGGAGAGCACATCGCCCTCGCGGGTGCGGCCCTGGTCCTCGCGGGGCTCCTCGCGGTCGGGCTCGCGCTGTTCCGGCGGGGGCAGGGACTGGTGGCCCTGATCCTCGGCGGGCTCCAGGTCGTGCCCGCGGTCGCGCTGCTCGGTGCGATGGTCGCCGTGATGTCGGGCCTCCTCCGCGCCGTCCCGGCCCTGCGGGAACTCGGTCTCTCGGCGCTGGGCCCCGTACCGGCCATCGTCGCCATCGCCGCCTACTTGGCCCTGCCGCTCTGGCGCGGGCTGAGCTTGGCCCTGCGGGCGCCCGACGACGACACCCTCCAGGCCGCCGAGGCCCTTGGCCTCTCGCCCGGACAGGTCCTGGTGCGGGTCCGCCTGCCGATCGGAGCGCCGATCCTCGTCGGGGCCGTGCGGGTCGCGGCCGTCCAGGGCCTCGGCCTCGCCACCCTCGGCGCGTTGGTGGGGGCCGGCGGCCTCGGCCGCATCGTCTTCGACGGGATGGCTCAGTTCGCGCCCGACCTGATCCTCCTCGGGGCGATTCCCGTCGTGGTGCTCTCGCTGCTGACCGAGCGCGGACTGAGCCGGTTGGAGGCTGCCGCGCGGCGGCGGTGGCACGCATGAGACGATCGCGGATGTCCGCGCCCCTCGGCTTCGCGCTCACGGGCCTCGCCCTCGCCGGAGCCAGCCATCCCACGGTCGCCCGCTGGATCACTGAGTCCCTGGGAGATCCCGCACGGCGTCCCCTGTCGGTGGAGCGTCTCCTTGACCTGACGCGGGCCCACCTCGCCCTGGCCGGGATCGGACTCGCCCTCGTGGCCGTCCTCGGAATCGGCCTCGGCATCCTGGTCACGCGCCGCTTCGCCGAACCCTGGCGGCCGGCGATCGACGGACTTGCGGCCGCCGCCCAGGCGGTACCGCCCGTGGTCGTGGTCGCGCTCGCCCTGCCGGTCCTCGGTTTCGGCGGTCCCCCGACGCTGCTCGCCCTCGTCGCCTACGGGATCATGCCGGTCCTGCGGGGGACGGCGGGCGCCATCACGGGGGTGCCGCCGGAGGTCCGCGAGGCCGGACGGGCGATCGGCCTGACCAGGCTCCAGATCCTGGCCCGGATCGAACTGCCCCTGGCCGCCCCCGCTATCGTCGAGACCCTGCGCACCGCCGTGGTGCTCGCCATCGCCACCGCCGCGGTCGGCGCCCTGGCGGGCGCCTCGACCCTCGGCACGCCCATCGTGGCCGGCCTGCAGAACCAGAACACCGTGGCGATGCTCCAGGGCACCGCCGCCACCGCCGCCCTGGCCTTCCTGGCCGACGCCGCCCTGCTGGCCGCCGTCGCCGGGTGGCGCGCTATTCGTCCTTGAATACCACCTGAGCGCCGCGGCTGACACGATTGGCGAGATCGCGCGCATCCCAGTTCGTCAGGCGGATGCAGCCGTGGGATTCGGTCTTGCCGACCTTCTCCGGCTCCGGTGTCCCATGGATGCCGTAGGAGGGGATCGAGAGATCGATCCAGACCACGCCGACCGGGTTGTTGGGGCCGGGGGGAATGGTGAACTTGGTCTTCGCCTTCACGCCGGCGAATTGATACTTCGGATTGTAGGTGTAGGTCGGCGCGTAGGCGACGCCCTCGACCTTCGCCTCGCCGGACGGCGCCGGCTTCTCCTCGCTGCCGATCGAGGCGGGATAGAACGCGACGAGCTTGCCGTCCGTGTCGAAGGCCCGCACGTTGCGACTCTCCTTGTCGACCTCGATGCGGGTCACGGTCTTCGTGTCGCGCTCCGTCGGATCGCTGGCCTCGCCGCCGGACTCCTTCGCCTCCGCGGGCTTGCCTTCGTCGCGCCGGGCCTCCTTTCCGGCCGCTTTGGTACCCGCGTCCTTGCCGGTTTCCGGCTTGTCCGCTTCCCGCTTGGTGGAGTCCTGCTTGGTGGCGTTCTGGGCCTGCTTCTTCGCGGCCTTCTCCTCCGCCGTCGGCTTGCCGGTCTCCAGCGGCTTCACCGCCGCCACCAGGATCATCGTACCGGCCTTGCCGAAATCCGCATCGGGATTGAGCGCGCTCAGGAGATCCGGGGCCATGTGGAAGCGCTCGGCCAGCATCTCGCGCGGGCTGGTATAGCCGAGGGCGTCGAGATCGGCCTGGTCCTCCATCTTCGCCGGCATTTTCTCCACGAAGGGGCCGGCCGCGTCGGCCTCCGTCACGGTGTACTCGGTCAGCACCGGATCGTGGCTCGTCGCCTGGAGCTTGTCGGCGAGGTCCGGCTCGATTTCCGTCTCGGCCTTCAGGCCGTTGGCGGTGGCGAAGGCCGCCAGGGCGCCGCGCAGGTTGTCGCCGTCCCGACCGTCGATGGCGCCGGGCGAGAAATGAGCCCGGTCCAGGAGGACCTGCGCCTTCACGAGCGCCGCCTCCGGCCGCTTGGTGCCGCTGCGCTTGGCGGCCTCGCCCTTCGACTCGGCCTCGTCCGACGTCTTCGCGGCCCCCTTCTTCGCGGCTCCGCCCTTGGCGTCGGTCTTCTCACCGCCCCTGGCGTCCGTCTTGGCGGCATCCCCCGTCGGCGCCAAGGCTGCGGATTCGACGGCCTCGCGCGTCAGGGCGGGGGACTCCGCCTTGTCCTTCGTCTCGGCCTGGGCGCCGCCCGACAGGGCGACCAGGGCGAGGGCGGCCAGACCGCCGCCAATCCGTGTCGAAGGATACCTGATCACCGAAGATCTCCCGGGCTATCTGCTTGATGTCGCACAAGTAAGCGCGCTGGACCGGATGGCGTTCCGCCCCTCACTGACACAGGCGGTGCCCGGCATTCCGCTGCCGCTCGTCGAGGTGGAGGTGGTTGGCGTGCGCCGCATCCGAGCCCGGGCCGAGGACCGTCCGGAAGAAGGCACAGGCCCGGCCACGCACCGCGGTGAGGAAGGTCGCCTCCGGCGTTCCCTCCGGCGCGGCCAGCACCGAAACCGCCGGGCGGTTGGCGAAGGTGAAGCCCATCACGTCGACGCCGTTGGCGAAACTGTGCTCGCTGAGCTTGGCATCGGGATCGTGGTTCTGGCCCCGGCATTCGTAGGAGGTCCCGATCGTCAACCCCTTCAGCGGCTGGCCGAGGTCGCGCTCGGCGGCCACCTGCGCCTCCGTCGCCCAGCGGGCGAGGGATTCGGCGGCCTCGCAGACGAGGGTCACCGGCGGCACCAGGGCGAGGTCGTCGGCCAGCGCCGTGACCTTGAGGGGCTTGGCCGCCCCGCATTGGCCGTTCGCCAGGGCCGGCAGCGGCTCGAAGCGGGCGCCGAGGTGCTCCAGGCGGCGTCGGCAGGCGCTGTCGTCCACGGGTGCCACGGTGATGGCCAGGGCAGGGGTCGAGAGTTCGGCGGGCCGTGGGGGCGGCGCCGGGATCTCCGCGCCGTCCGCCGGCTTCACCGGCTCGGCTTCGCGCGTCCTGGCCGTCTCGGTGGGGGGAGACAGCTCGGCCGGTCGTTCGGGCGGGCGCGGCGCTTCGGCCTGGGCCGGCGTCGCGAGTTCCGCCGGGCGGGGCGGGGGCGCCGGCGGCGGCATCGGGATCGCCGTCGCATCCGAGGGCACGCCCTTCTCCTGCGCCCAGCAGGCACCCGTCGGGCCAAGCGCGCCGGCGAGCACCAGGGTCGCGGCCCCGACGAGACGAGAGGTGGGGCGGTGGCGCATCGCGTTTTCCATCTGGTCCGAATCCCATCTGATCCGAGCGTTCGGACGGCCTGTAACGGTCGAGAGGCTCTGCGAGTTCACAAGGAGCAACCGCCGGGTCACCCGGAGACGAAACCGGCACCGTGTCGCCCGCCAGCGCAGGCGCGCCTTTGCGCTTCGCGCCAGCGTGCTTACGTTGCGGCGCGACGCGCGATGAACCGCACGAAGGAACGCGAATGACCACTGGCACGCCCGACGCTTCCCAGGCGATGGCTCCCGAGACCGCTGCCGCTCCCGTGGAGATCGGCCCCTTCGCCGACCCGGCCTGGTCGACGCCCCACGGCCTGCCGCCGTTCGAGCAGATCGCGCCCGCCCATTACCTCCCGGCCTTCGAAGCGGCGCTGGCGCATCATCGTGCCGAAATCGACGCGATCGCGGCGGACACTGCGCCGCCGACCTTCGCCAACACGGTCGGCGCCCTCGAGCGGGCCGGACACGACCTCGACCGCGTCGCCTCGGTGTTCTTCAACCTCAGCGGAAGCCACACCAATCCCGAGCTGCAGGCCGTCGAGCGGGCCATCACCCCCCGCCTCGCCCGCCACGGCAGCGCGATCTATCTCAATGCCGCCCTCTGGGCCCGCATCTCCGCGGTGGATCCCGAGGCTGAGCAGCTCGGACCGGAGGAACGCCGCGTCCTCGACCGCTACCGGACCCGCTTCCGCCGCTCGGGCGCCGACCTCGCACCCGAGGCCAAGGATCGGATGGCGGAGATCGCCGCCCGGATGGCCGAGCTCGGCACGACGTTCAGCCAAAACCTGCTCGCCGACGAGAGCAGTTTCGCCCTGCCCCTCGAGACCGAGGACGACCTTGCCGGGCTGCCGCCCTTCCTCCGCGCAGCCGCGGCCGCGGCGGCCCGGGAGCGGGGCAGCGCACACGGCCACGTCATCACCCTGTCCCGCTCGCTGATCGAGCCGTTCCTCGTCTTCTCCACCCGCCGGGACCTGCGTGAGAAGGCCTACGAGGCCTGGACCCGTCGCGGCGAGAGCGGCGGCGCCACCGACAACCGCGGCATCATCGCGGAGATCGTCGCGCTGCGGGCGGAGCGAGCCCGCCTGCTGGGCTACGACAGCTTCGCCCATTTCAAGCTCTCGGACACGATGGCGGGCTCGCCCGACCGGGCGATGGATCTCCTGCGCAACGTCTGGACCCCGGCGCACCACCAGG
This sequence comes from Methylobacterium sp. V23, assembly GCF_002917135.1. NCBI lineage: Bacteria > Pseudomonadati > Pseudomonadota > Alphaproteobacteria > Hyphomicrobiales > Methylobacteriaceae > Methylobacterium > Methylobacterium sp. V23. The sequence goes on along the minus strand of NZ_PDHT01000003.1, from coordinate 184,853 downwards.
CCGCCACCGAGCGGGACCGGCTGCAGGCGCTGGTCCAGGCAGAGGGCCACAACTTCGATCTCGCCAAGCACGACTGGCGCCACTACGCCGAGAAGCTGCGCCGGGCCGAGCACGACCTCGACGAGAGCGAGATCAAGCCGTACCTGCCCCTCGACGGCGTCATCGCGGCGGCCTTCGATACGGCGGAGCGCCTCTTCGGCCTGCGCTTCGAGGAACTGGCCGACGTGCCGCGCTACCATCCGGACGTGCGCGCCTGGGCCGTGCGCAACGCGGATGGTTCCGAGGTCGGACTGTTCCTCGGCGATTACTTCGCCCGGGCCTCGAAGCGCAGCGGCGCCTGGATGAGCGCCTTCCGCACGCAGGAGCGGCTCAACGGCGACATCAAGCCGATCATCGTCAACGTGATGAACTTCGCCAAGGCACCGGCGGGCGAGGCGACCCTGCTCTCCTTCGACGATGCCCGGACGCTGTTCCACGAGTTCGGCCATGCCCTGCACGGCCTTCTCTCGGACGTGACCTATCCGCTGCTGGCCGGCACCGCGGTTCCGGGCGACTTTGTCGAGTTGCCGTCGCAGCTCTACGAGCACTGGCTCGAACAGCCGGAAGTGCTGCGCAAGCATGCGCGGCATTACCGCACCGGCGAGCCGATGCCCGAAGACCTGCTCAAGCGCCTGCTGGCCGCCCGGACCTTCAACCAGGGCTTCGCCACCATCGAGTACACCGCGTCGGCCATCGTCGACATGACGCTGCACCTGTCGAGCGGCGGTGAGGAGGGCCTCGACGTCGCGGCTTTCGAGGCGGACGCCCTCAAGCGCATCGCCATGCCGGCCGAGATCGCGATGCGGCACCGGACGCCGCATTTCGCGCATATCTTCTCGGGCGACGGCTATGCGGCCGGCTACTACAGCTATCTCTGGTCGGAAGTGCTCGATGCGGACGCGTTCGACGCCTTCCGCGAGGCCGGAGACATCTTTCACCCCGAGACGGCGGCCCGCCTGCGCCAGTTCGTCTATGGCGCCGGCAACCTGCGCGACCCGAGCGAGGCCTACACCGCCTTCCGGGGACGGCTGCCCAGCATCGATCCGCTGCTGCGCCAGCGGGGGCTGGCGGCCTGAGCACGGGACTGACTGAAAACAGGGTAACGGTTTCGTAAAGAAACAGGCTTAACCAATGCTTCCTGCCCCATCAGGAAGCATTGGTCATGACGGATAAGGTCCTCGCGGCGTCGGCGGATGCCTCGCCCGAAACCCTGCTCAAGCAGGCGATTCTCGGGGCCCGCGCCTCGGCCGGGAAGGCCACGGCGCCGTCGGTCGCCGAAAGCGCGTCCTGGACCGCGAGGCTCCGTGCCGAGCCACGCATCCTGGCGCTTGCCGCTGCAAGTTTGGGCCTCGGTGCACTCGTGGGCGCCGGAGCGATGAGCCTGGCGGCCCCGCGCGCGACGGACGGTCGCGAGACCCTGGCGCAGATCCGTCATCAGATCGAAATCGGCCGCACCGAATCCGACCGTCAGGTCGAGCGCCTGGCCAAGGGCCTCGCGCAACTCCAGGACACCGCCGAGGCCGCCCGCACGGAGGCCAAGGCGCGTCATACGACTCTCGCGGAGCGTCTCGGACGCACCGAGCAGACCCTGGCCACGAAGCTCGCTGCCACCGGCGATCGTCTCGAGCAGGCTGAGAAGGACCAGAGCGCCCGCCTCGCGGCACTGACCGCGCAGATCGAGAAGCGCGCCGCGGCCCCGGCTCCGTCCCCCGTCGTCGCGCCCCAGGCCGCCAAGCCGGCCGCCCCCGAGCCCACCGAGACGGGTGCGATTCCGGACAAGCCGAAGCCGTCACCGGCCGAAGGCTGGGCCGTGCGCGAGGTCTATGATGGCGTGGCGGTTCTGGAGGATCGCAAGCGACGGCTCGTCGAGGTCGGTCCCGGTGACACCGTTCCGGGTGTCGGACGCATCGAGAGTATCGAGCGGCGCGGCAAGACCTGGGTCGTCGTCACCAAGCAGGGAACCATCACGCCGCAGACGTGGTGATGCCCGAACGACTGCGATGCCTCTGGGGCGTCCCGTTCAGGACGCCTGGGCTTCGATCTCGGTCTCGGGATGCCGAACCGGGAAGCGCGGCTCGACCGTCAGCGGGTCCGCCATCATCGAACCGCGCGCGGCGCGATTGCGACCGTGTGTCAGGGCGCGCGTCTGCGCCTCCGCCGACGGGTGCAGGATCGACGTCAGGAAGGCGAAGCCTTCGAAGTCGGAATCAAGGTTCTTGGCTTCGAACACTGGCATGGCGGTCACCGGACCCGAGGTCCTGAATGGCCCCCGGAGGGAGCCGCAGGACCCGTCATTGGCAGATAATGTGGACAACGGCAATAAGTTCCAAAAGGGCGCGATTATTTACCGTTAATTCACCTCTGCCCCCCGTCGAAGGTTAACTCGGTGCGGAAGCGCACCTGATTACAGTGTTCGCGCATCCCGATAGATCGCCGCCGGCAGGCCCGCGATGTCGGTCTCGACGGCCAGGAGATGCCCGGCCATCGGGTCCGCGACGGGGTCACGCCCGCGCAGGGCGGTCGTCACGAACAGGGTGGTCAGGTCCGGTCCGCCGAAGGCGCACTTGGTGACCAGTTCGGTGGGCACCGGCACGACGCGCTCGATCGCCCCCGCCGGGTCGAAGCGGGTGATGCGCGAACCGCCGTAGTGGCAGACCCAGAGATACCCCGCGGCATCCACCGTCAGGCCGTCCGGCTTGCCCCAATCGGATTCGAAGACCGCGAAGGGCTGTGCCGGTCCGATGCGGTCTTCCGCGATGGAATGGACCCGGATGACCCCCTCGGCGGTGTCCGCGGTGTAGATCCGGCTGCCGTCGGCCGTGACCACCGGACCATTCGACACCGCGACGCGGCCGCCGAAGGCATCGAGGCGCCCACCGTGCCAGCGGTGGAAAGTCCCGGTGGGCTCCGCCTCCGCATCGTCCATGGTGCTGAAGTAGAGGGCGCCGTCCGGCCCGACATGGCCGCTGTTGAGCCGGTTGCCCGCGTGATGATCGTCGGGCGTCACCAGCGGCGTCCGCCGGCCGCTCTCCAGATGGAGCAGCACGACCCCGGATTCGAAACCGGCGAGCACGGTGTCGGGATCTTCGGTGAGGAGAGCGAAGCCCAGCTTCTCGTCCTGCGGAAAATGCTGAGTCGTCCCGCTCGCGGGATGGTGGCGCCAGATCGTCGGGGTCTCGACATCCACCCAGGTGAGCGTTTCCGAGCGCGCATCCCAGGTCGCCTCCTCGCCGAGTTCGCAGCGGCAGGGAACGGCGACGCGGGGCGTATGCGGGTGGACGCGCAGGGTCATCGTGTCGGGCTCCGGGCTCGGCAGGGGGGCTTGTAGAGGTCGGGGGCGGTACGTCACTCCGGCGCCGTCGGTCAGGCGACGTCCTCGCGCAGGAGTTCGGTGTTCACCGCGAAGGCCGCCATGGCGCCCTCGGCGGCGGCCACGACGGCGAATTGCACCCGGCGGGAGGCGTCCCCGGCGACGAACAGGCCGGGCACGTTCGTGCTCTCGTACTCGCCGGTCGGCACCACGCCCTTTCGGGTGAGGTCGCAGCCGAGCTGCGTGATGAGCTCGGACGGCTCGCACGGCATCGGCATCAGGAACACGGCGTGGCAGGGCAAGCTCGTCCCGTCTGCGAAGGTGAGGCGCTGCGGCTGGCGCCCGTCCCCCTCCAGGCGCCGGATCGGTGTCTCGACGATGCGGACGCCGTGGCGGGTCAGGCGCGCGCGATCGCGGTCGGAGAGCGTGGTCGGCTGAGCATCGGTACAGAGGGTGACGTCGTCGCTCCAGACGGTCACCTCGAGGGCCATGCCCTTGGCCGCGTCGCCATGGGCGTAGACCACGAGGGGCCGGTCCCGATTCTCGTAGCCGTCGCAATAGGGGCAGGAATGGACGCCGTGGCCCCAGTAGTGGTCGAAGCCCTCCACCGAGGGCAGGGCCTGGTGCAGGCCCGTCGCCAGGACCAGCTTGCGCGTCGTCTCGTGGGTTCCGTCGGCGAGGATGACGGAGAAGCCGTCGTCCTGGCCCCGGGCCTCGGTGACCTTGATTGCCCGGCGCTCCACCGTCGGGTAGCGCGCCAGATCGGCCTCGGCCTGCGCGCGCAGCTCCAGGGGCGGCGTGCCGTCCCGGGTGAAGACGCCCCAGCTCCGCGGCGTGACCGCGTTGCGCGGGTGGCCGGCATCGCAGAGGAGAACGTCGCGGCGGCAGCGGCCGAGGATGAGTGCCGCGTTGAGGCCTGCCGGGCCGCCGCCGACGATGATGACGTCGCGCATGTCGTGCCGCTCCCCGGTCTGACGTGTCCGAAACTCAACGGCCGGACCCGGGGGGATGTTCGGTTCTTCGCCCCTTCGGACAGGAAAAAGGGCGCTTGCGCGCCCTGATTCCGTCCCGCAGGCGTGACGCGCCTCAGGCGGCGGTCGGCGCCTTGACGGGAATGCCCTTCTCGGACAGGAACTGGTGCAGCTCGCCCGACTGGAACATCTCGCGGGTGATGTCGCAGCCGCCGACGAACTCGCCCTTCACGTAGATCTGCGGAATAGTCGGCCAGTTGGAGAAGGCCTTGATGCCGTCGCGGATCGCCATGTCGTCGAGGACGTTCACGCCCTTGAACGGCACTTCCAGGTAGTTGAGGATCTGCACGACCTGGCCCGAGAAGCCGCACATCGGGAATTGCGGCGTGCCCTTCATGAAGACGACCACGTCCTGGGACTTGATCTCGTTCTCGATCGCGGTGTTGACGTCGCTCATGGTGTCGGTCCTCTGAGATGTGATGCTGATCTAATGATGGTCGGTCGGCCTGTTCAAGGTCGCGGCCAAGCGTTCGAGCGCCCAATCCATCGTGAAGCTCTCGGCGACGAGTTCGTCCGGGGTGAACGGCATCCTGTCGGGCAAGCCCGCAACCAGATGATCGTCGTACATCTGGAGCGACGCCTCCGCCTGAAGGCGGGCGGTCTTCCAGATCCAATCCCAGTCGATCCGTCGCCGCATGCCCGGCGCGTAGGCCCGGCGTGCGGCGGCATGGAATGCGATCACCTCGACCCGCCACGATCGGGTCGACTGCGCACGCGGCGCGGACATGTATTTCAGGACATGGATGAGGGTTTGAAGGAGTTGCTGCTCCACGGCGCTGATCTGGGACCGGCCCACGCTCTCGATCTCCTCGGCGACGTTCTCCCAATCGAGGATGTTCGAGAGGTCTGGCCTGCGGGCGAGGGCGCGCAGGGTCGAGGCCTGCTGCTCGGCCCAGGTCACGATGTCGTCGTCGTAGAGGCTCGGCTGGTCCATGCGATCCGCCTCCGCGGAGGCCTCAATCCTGCGGGACGCCGGTGGTGAGCGCAAGCGCGTGCAGCACGCCCCCCATCCGACCCTGGAGCGCGCCGTAGACCATCTGGTGCTGGGCGACCCGGGTCTTTCCCTTGAACGCCCAGGACAGGACCGTGGCGGCGTAATGATCGCCGTCCCCGGCCAGATCCTTGATCTCGATCCGGGCGTCGGGCAGCGCCTCTCGGATCATCGCCTCGATCTCGCGCGCATCCATCGGCATCGGGTTGGCTCCTGACGATCGGGTAGGGGGGCTTCAGGCCGGGACGCCGGCCGGCTGGCTCGCCATGTAGGCCGGCAGCCAGCCCTCATGCGTCTCGCGCAATTCGGCCACCGATATGGTCTCGCCCTGCGGCAGGGTCAAATGGTCGTTGCCCGTCACGCCGATCACCGCTGCCGGGATGCCCTGGGCGGAGGCGCTGTAGAGCAGGTCCGGCGCGGTCTCGGGGTCGACCGCCAGCAGGTAGCGGGCCTGATCCTCGCCGAAGAGGTAGGCGTGGGTCGGCACCCCCTGGGGCACCTCGGGAAGGGCCGCGCCGATCCCACCCGCCATCGCCATCTCGGCCAGCGCCACGGCGAGGCCGCCGTCGGACAGGTCGTGGACGGTGTCGACGAGGCCTGAGGTGATGAGCCCGCGCACGAAGTCGCCGTTGCGGCGCTCGACGGCCAGATCCACCGGGGGCGGAGCCCCGTCCTCGCGCCCGGCGATCACCGACAGGTAGACCGACTGCCCGAGCCAGCCGGCGGTCTCGCCGATCAGGACGAGGACATCGCCGGCGCGCTTGAAGTTCAGCGTGGCGTGGCGCGTCACGTCGTCGAGCACGCCGACGCCGCCGATGGTGGGGGTGGGCAGGATGCCGACGCCGTTGGTCTCGTTGTAGAGCGAGACGTTCCCCGAGACGACGGGAAAGTCGAGGGCCTTGCAGGCCTCGCCGATGCCCTTTAGGCAGCCGACGAGCTGGCCCATCACCTCGGGCTTCTCCGGGTTGCCGAAGTTGAGGTTGTCGGTGATGGCGAGGGGCCGTCCACCGACCGCGGTGATGTTGCGCCAGGCCTCGGCCACGGCCTGCTTGCCGCCCTCCACCGGATCGGCCTCGCAGTAGCGCGGGGTGACGTCGGCCGTCATCGCGAGCCCGCGCGGGCCGTCCTCGACCCGCACGATGGCGGCGTCGCCGCCTGGCTTCTGCACGGTGTTGCCGCCGATGAAGTGGTCGTACTGCTCGTAGACCCAGCGCTTCGACGAGAGGTCGGGCGAGCCCACGAGGCGCTTCAGCGCCTCGGCGCTGCCCACGGTCTCGGGCACGTCGGCGGCGGCGAGCACCGGCTGGTGCGTGTTGGCGATGTGAGGCCGGTCGTAGAGGGGCGCCTCGTCGCCGAGCTCCTTGATCGGCAGGTCGGCCATGACGACGCCGTCATGCTTCACGACGAAGCGGAGCGTGTCGGTGGTGTGCCCGATGATCGCGAAGTCGAGGCCCCACTTCACGAAGATCGCCTCGGCCTCGGCCTCCATGCCGGGCTTGAGCACCATGAGCATGCGCTCCTGGCTCTCGGACAGCATCATCTCGTAGGCGGTCATGCCGGCTTCGCGGGCGGGCACCTTCTCGATGTGGAGCTCGACGCCGAGGTCGCCCTTGGCGCCCATCTCGACGGCCGAGCAGGTGAGGCCGGCGGCGCCCATGTCCTGGATCGCGATCACGGCACCCGAGGCCATCAGCTCGAGGCAGGCCTCCAGCAGCAGCTTCTCGGCGAAGGGGTCGCCGACCTGCACGGTGGGGCGCTTCGACTCGGAGGCGTCGTCGAACTCGGCCGACGCCATGGTGGCACCGTGGATGCCGTCGCGGCCGGTCTTGGAGCCGAGATAGACGATCGGATTGCCCACGCCCGTGGCGGCCGCGTAGAAGATCCCGTCGGTGCGGGCGAGGCCCACCGCCATGGCGTTGACGAGGATGTTGCCGTCGTAGCGCGGGTGGAAGCCCATGGCGCCGCCCACCGTCGGCACGCCGAAGGAATTGCCGTAACCGCCGATGCCCGCGACCACCCCGGAGACGAGGTGGTGGGTGCGCGGATGGTCCGGTGAGCCGAAGCGAAGCGCGTTCAGGGCCGCGATCGGACGCGCGCCCATCGTGAAGACGTCGCGCAGGATGCCGCCGACGCCGGTCGTCGCGCCCTGGTAGGGCTCGATGAAGCTCGGGTGGTTGTGGCTTTCCATCTTGAAGACGCAGGCGAGCCCGTCACCGATATCGATGACGCCGGCATTCTCGCCGGGTCCCTGGATCACCCAGGGTGCCGAGGTCGGCAGGCCGCGCAGGTGCTTGCGGGAGGACTTGTAGGAGCAGTGCTCGTTCCACATCGCCGAGACAATGCCGAGCTCGGTCAGGGTCGGGTCGCGCCCGATCAAGCCACGGAAGCGCTCGAACTCGTCCGGCGTCAGGCCGTGCTGGCGGACCAGTTCGGGGGTGATCGGAACATCGTTGCGGAACATGCGACCCTCTCGGCACGGCCCCCGTCCGGGTCCGGCCGTGCGTGACGGCTCTAAAGCGGAACGCCGCGCCCTGGCAACACGCGATCGTGGATCGAGCCCGATCCGAAGCCCTAATCCTCCGGGCTTTCGGCGATGAAACGCCCTTTGGGCTGCTCCGTCACGTCCCGCCAGCGCCGGATCAGGGCGTGGACGGGTTCGGCACCGGCCACGAAGGCGACGTAGTCGAAGGCCTCCGGGTCGCGGCTCGACATCAGCAGCTGGAAGTGCATCCGGAACAGGTTCCATTTGCGCCGGGCGATGATGCGCTTCTCGATCAGGTCCTCGATCCGGACGTGAATCGCGACGGGGCGATGGACGAGGGGCGCCGGCAGCTTCGAGGCGCTGAGCGGATTGCGCTGGTGCACCGAGAGCCAGTCCCACTTGGCCCGGACGTCGAGCCAGCGGATCGCGTCGCTCGCCGCCACGCGGGCCAGGGCGCCGCGGGTCTCCGTGGCGCGGGGATCGAGGGTGATCCACGGGATGACGCTGCCGATGCTCACGAAGGAGACCGGCGTGCCGCGCCGGCCGAATTCGGGATCGGCTACGAGCACCCGGTCGAGGGCCTCGAGCCCGAGGAAGCTCGACGAGGAATGGCCGATCACCACGATCTCGGACGCCTGGCCCTCGGCGCCCCGGATGATCGACGCGAAGGCGTCGAGACGGGCGCGCATCCGGGTGTCGGCGCCGCTGGCGTGATCGTGGGTGAAGGCGGTGTCGTCGACGAGGTGCGCCACGTAGAACGGCTTGCCGCGGGTCGCCCGCATGAGCAGCGCCAGGATTCCGTAGGCCAGCACGGGCACCGCCAGGATCTTCCAGAACCCGGACAGGCCGGGCACCAGGTCGACGGCCGCCGCCGCGACGCCGAGGCTCAGCACGACCAGGAACAGGTAGATCAGGTGGACCCCGAGGATGACCCGGGCGAAGCGCCGGGCCTCACGCCGGAAGGGACGGAGATAGCCGGAGCGGATCAGGCGCCACCACAGGGCCGGCACCTCGAGCAGGCGGCGGCCGTTGGCGCGGGGGAACCGGGCCGCGACGATGTCGTCCCAGCGCAGCAGCGTGAAGTGCGTCGTGTGTCCGTCGAGGTCGACGCGCCAGTCGACGGCGAGCCCGTCCGCGCTCCGCTTCGGATCGCCGACCGTGATCGCCATTCCGCGCCGGACGGCCGTCAGCCGGGCTTCCCGCCGGAACAGACCCCAATAGGTCTCGGGTTCGCGGGGATCGAAGCCCGGCATGTAGAAGACCTGACGGGCGGCCGGAGCGGGCGGATCTGAGGGCGTGATGATGGGGACCCGTCCAATTCGAAGCTGGCGGCCGCTAGCCGCGCCCGTCCCTACACGATGGCGATCCGGATAGACGAGTGCGAAAGCGCATCAGGGCGGCGACGGCGCGGCCGTCACGCGACGTCCTACCGGACGGCCGGCGCGTGGGACAGGAAATCGGCCACCGCCGCGACGAAGCGTTCGCCGTAGGCCTCGCGCTTGCGCTCGCCGACGCCGTGGACGGTGCGCAGGGCGTAGAGGTCGACGGGCTTGGTGCGTGCCATCTCGATCAAGGTCCGGTCGGGGAACACCATGAAGGCGGCGATGCCCTCGGCCCGGGCGATGGTGGCCCGCAGGCCGCGCAGGTGCTGGAACAGGGCCTCGGTGGCGGGATCGAGGTCGAGGCTCGCGTCCTCGCGGGCGGCTCCGCGCTTCCGATCGCGCGACTCGGCCACCTTCGGCTCGGGGTCGGGACGCATCTGGATGGCCTCGCGGCCGAACAGGATCGCCTCACCCTTGTCCGTGAGCGAGAGCCCCCCGAACCCGTCGCCATTCTCGGTCACGGCCCCGGCGGCGAAGAGCTGGCGCAGCATCGCGCGCCAGGCCGCGATGGGCTTGTCGGCGCCGACTCCGAAGGTCTTCAGTGCCGTGTGTCCGTTGCGCCGGATCGGGTCGGATTCCTTCCCGTGCACCACGTCGCAGACATAGGCCGCGCCGAAGCGCTGGCCGGTGCGCACGATGGCCGAGAGCAGCTTCTGGGCCGGCACCGTCGCGTCGATGAGCGAGACGCCGCTGCGGCAGAGATCGCAGCGGCCGCAGGGCTCGCTCGCCTCGCCGAAATATCCGAGCAGGGACTGACGCCGGCAGGTCGCGCCCTCGCAGAGGGCGATCATGGCTTCCAGCTTACGCCGTTCCACGCGCCGGCGCTCGTCCGGCACCTCCCTCTCGTCGATCTGGCGACGGCGCAGGGCCATGTCGTCGAGACCGTAGATGGTCAGGGTGTCGGCGGGCAGGCCGTCGCGGCCGGCGCGGCCGATCTCCTGGTAGTAGCCCTCGACGTTGGAGGGCATGTCGGCGTGGCAGACGAAGCGCACGTCGGGCTTGTTGATGCCCATGCCGAAGGCGACGGTGGCGGTCATCACGACACCGTCCTCCTGCAGGAAGGTGTCCTGGTTCCGCATCCGCGTGCCCTGGTCGAGACCGGCATGGTAGGGCAGGGCGTTGAAGCCGTCCTTGGCCAGGGTCTCGGCCAGTTGCTCGGTGCGCTTGCGCGACGAGCAGTAGATGATCCCGCTCTCGGAGCGGCGGTGGCGCAGGAACCGCTCGATCTGGCGGGTCGGGTTGTCCTTCGGCGTGAAGGTCAGGCGGATGTTCGGCCTGTCGAAGGAATGGACGAAGGCCTTGAGCTCGCGGCCCGCCGGGAACAGCCGCTCGGTGATGTCGGCCCGGGTCGCCTTGTCGGCGGTGGCGGTGAGCGCCACGGTCTGGACGTTGCCGAGGGCTTCGCGGGCCCGGGCGAGATCCCGGTATTCCGGCCGGAAGTCGTGACCCCACTGCGAGACGCAGTGGGCCTCGTCCACGGCAAGCCGCCGCACGCCGGCGCCCCGCAGGGCATCCATCAGGCCCTCCATCATCAGGCGCTCGGGCGAGACGAAGAGCAGGCGCAGGTCGCCGGACCGGATCTGCCGCCAGGTCTCGCGGGAGGTCGCCTCCGCCACCGAGGAGTTCAGGGTCGCGGCGGCGACGCCGAAGCCGAGCATCTGCTGCACCTGATCGTGCATCAGCGCGATGAGGGGCGAGACCACCACCGTCAGCGAGGATTCCACCAGGGCCGGCAGCTGGTAGGTCATCGACTTGCCGGAGCCGGTGGGCATCACGGCGAAGACGTCGGTCCCGTCGAGGACGGCGCCGATCACCTCATCCTGGCCGGGCCGGAAATCGTCATAGCCGAAGGTGGTCTTCAACGCGGCGCGAGCCTCGTCGAGGCGGCTTGTCATGGGCATCCTGGCCTAGCGGTGAACGGACGGGCGGGCGGCTTAGGGCCCCGGTGTGTCGGCAATACGCTCGCCGCGCCGAACCGGCCGGCGGGCCTTTCCGGGGATCGGCTTAACGCCTCTGGCCATCCGAAGCGAGGAGGTCAATCACCTTGCGATCAAGCTGGCGGCGCGGGCCTAGGTCGGCACGTCCGAGACGGTGCGGCGGGCGCTGGTGCACGGGATCGGGCGCGCCGGCCGTCGCTCGCGGAGCGGATGCGATCTGCAGCAGGAAACAAGGCCCGGTCGAAGCGGCAGGCGCCGAGGTCTGCCGCTTCCCCTGTCTTCATCGGCAACGACGTCGAGCAGACGACATCCCGCGAGCGCTCGCCTGACGCGCAGACGTCATTGGGCCATCAGCGCGACACGATCCGCCCGTCCGCGACCTTGACCATATCTGCCCGCCCGTCCAGCTCGCCGAACAGGGCCGGGTCGGCCCCCGTCATCCAGACCTGTCCCTGAAGGGCTTCGAGGGCATCGAAGAGTCCGGCGCGCCGGCGCGGATCGAGATGGGCCGCGACCTCGTCCAGCAGGATCACGGGCGCCAGGCCGCTCATGGCTTGAACCAGGCGGGCATGGGCGAGCACGAGGCCGATGAGAAGCGCCTTCTGCTCGCCGGTGGAGGCGGTGGCGGCGGGAACGTCCTTCGGCCCGTGGCGGACCACGAGGTCGCTAGTCTGCGGCCCGCTGAGGGTGCGCCCGGCGGCGCGGTCGCGGCTGCGGCCCTGGCGCAGGGCCATGCGGAAGCGGTCCTCGGCCTCGATCGCGGGCCAGACCGCCACGAGGTCGTCGAGGTCGCCCTCCAGGCGCAGTCCGGCCCAGGGAAAGGGCTGGGTATCGTCGCGGGTCTCGGCGATCAACCGATCCAGGCGCTCCGCGGTCTCGCGCCGGGCCAGCGCGACGGCGACGCCGAGTTCGGCCACCTCGCGCTCGATCGCGTCGAGCCACTGGCCATCGTTGGGCCGCTCGTCGAGCAGCCGGTTGCGCGAGCGCAGGGCGCGCTCCATCGCGTTGACGCGGGCGCCGTGGCTCGCATCCACCGCGAGAACGAGGCGGTCGAGGAAGCGGCGTCGCTCGCCGGCGGGACCGCGGAACAGGCCGTCGAGGTCCGGGGTCAGCCAGACCACCCGCAGGAATTCCGAGAAGGCCACGGGGGAGGGCGCGGTGGCGCCGTCGATCCGGCAGAGGCGGGCGGCGCGTCCGTCGAAGCCGGGCGGCTCGTAGCCGGTGCCGATCCGGTGCTCGGTCTCGTCCCCCGCCAGGGTCATCGAGACGGCAAAACCGCCAGGGCCGCCGCTGCGCGGCATCGCGGCGAGATCGGCCCGACGCAGGCCGCGGCCCGGCGAGAACAGCGAGATCGCTTCGAGGAGGTTGGTCTTGCCGGCCCCGTTCTCACCGACCAGGGCGACGAAGCGGCGGTCGACCGCGAGGTCGAGGTCGGCGTGATTGCGGAAATCGCGACAGATCAGACGGGTGAGGCGCACCCGTCAGGCTTTAGCCGATCGGCCCGGGCCTGTCTCGCGCCGCGAGGGCGCGATGCACCGATCAGACCCGCATCGGCATCAGGACGTAGAGGGCGGCCGCGCCCTCACGATCCTGGATCAGGGTCGGCGAACCCGGATCGGCGAGCTTGAACAGGGCGGTGTCGCCCTCGAGCTGGCTCGTGATGTCGAGAAGGTAGCGGGCGTTGAAGCCGATATCGAGGGCCGGCGCGTCGTAATCGACGTCGAGCTCCTCGGTCGCGCTGCCGGAATCCGGGTTGTTGACCGAGAGGGCGAGGCGGCCCTCCTGCACGGCGAGCTTCACGGCCCGTCCGCGCTCCGAGGAGATCGTCGAGACGCGGTCGACGGCCTTGGCGAAGACGTCGCGCTCGACCGTGAGGAACTTGTCGTTCCCGGAGGGGATGACGCGCTGGTAATCCGGGAAGGTGCCGTCGATCAGCTTCGAGATCAGCACCACGCCGCTGGCGAACTTGAAGCGGATCTTGGCCGGCGACAGGTCGATCTCGACGCTCTCGCCGCCATCCTCTACGAGCTTGATGATCTCGGAGACCGCCTTGCGGGGTACGATGATGCCCGGCATGTCGCGGCTGCCCTCGGGCGCCTCGATCTCGACCCGCGCCAGGCGGTGGCCATCGGTGGCGACGCCGCGCATGCGCAGCGCGCCCTCCACCTCGATGGTGTGGAGGTAGATGCCGTTGAGGTAGTAGCGCGTCTCTTCGGTCGAGATCGCGAACTGCGTCTTCTCGATCAGGCGCTTGAGGTCGGAGGCCGCGATCACGAAGTGGGTCGGCAGTTCGCCGGCCGCGAGGTCGGGGAAATCGCCCTCGGGCAAGGCACCGAGGGAGAAGCGCGAGCGGCCGGAGCGGATCGTCATCTGCCCGGTCTCGCCGCTGGTCTCCAGGGAGACCTGGGCGCCGTCGGGCAGCTTGCGGACGATGTCGTAGATGACGTGCGCGGGCACCGTGGTGGCGCCGGCATCGACCACCTCGGCCGGGATCGTCTCCGTCACCTCGATGTCGAGGTCGGTCGCCTTCAGCTCAAGGCCGTCGGCATGGCAGCGCAGGAGCACGTTGGAGAGGATCGGGATCGTATTCCGCCGCTCCACCACGCGGTGCACGTGGCCGAGCGACCGAAGAAGGGCCGCACGCTCGACAGTGACTCTCATGGTCTGAACTCGTGGTCTCTCATCGGGCGCCGCCGGGAGGTGCGCGTTCGACGCGCTCCGGCCCTGCGGGCACCCTGGCACCGTGGCCGCTGAACTTGGCGAAGCCTCCCGGGGAACGCAAGTGCGAGAGGCCGGCTATCCCGTAGAGGATTCGGGGCGTCGCGGCACGCCGCGACGCCCCGGGGACCATCAATCCTGGAGCATGCGCTTCAGGAGCTCGACCTCGTCGTTCAGCACGTTGTCCTCGCCGATCAGCTTGTCGATCTTGCGCACGGCGTGCAGCACCGTGGTGTGATCGCGCCCGCCGAAGCGGCGGCCGATCTCGGGCAACGAGCGCAGGGTGAGCACCTTCGAGAGGTACATCGCGATCTGGCGCGGCTTGACCACCGCGGCGGTGCGCCGCTCGGACAGGATGTCGGAGCGCGAGACGTTGTAGCGCGAGGCCACCAGCTTCTGGATGTCCTCGATCTTGATGCGCTTGGGCTCGCGGTTCTTGACGAGATCGCGGATCGCGGTCTCGGCGGTCTCCATGGTCACCGCCGTGCCCGTGAGGGTGGCGTGGGCCAGGAGCCGGTTCACAGCGCCCTCGAGGTCGCGGCCATTGGCCGTGATCGCCCGGGCGACGTAGGTGGCCACCGTGGGCGAGACTTCGAAGTTCGGATGCGAGACCTGGACGGCCGCCAAGCGCGCCGACAGGATCGAGGCGCGCAGCTGCTCGTCGAGGCTGCCGATCTCCACCACGAGGCCGCCGGCCAGGCGCGAGCGCACGCGCTCCTCCAGGGCTTCGAGCTCGGTGGGCGGACGGTCCGAAGCGACCACCACCTGGCGGCCGGCATCGATCAGCGCGTTGATGGTGTGGCCGAATTCCGCCTGGATCGACTTGCCCTGGATGAACTGGACGTCGTCGAGGATGAGGAGGTCGATCGCGCGCAGACGCTCCTTGAAGGCGAGCGCGTTCTGGGTCTTCAGGGCGTTGACGAAGCCGTACATGAAGCGGTCGGCGGTGAGATAGATCACCCGGCGGCCGGATTCCCGGGCGGCGTGGCCGATGCCGTGGAGGAGGTGGGTCTTCCCCAGGCCAACGCCGGCATGGAAGTAGAGCGGGTTGTAGAGAGCGCCCTGGCCGTCGTGGCGGGCGACGCGCTCGGCCGCGGCGTGGGCGAGGGCATTGGAGCGACCGACAACGAAGCTCGCGAAGGTCAGGCGGTTGTCGAGGGGGGCGCCGTTCAGGTCACCGCCGGCCTCGCCGCGCGGGGCCTGAGCCGACTCGCCGTCGGAGAGGCTCATGGCGTCCCCGTGGGACGGCATTGCCGAGCCGGCGGCCTGGAGGCGGGCGAGGGGGCTCGCGGCGCTGCTCGCCGTCTTCGGAGCGCTCGGGACGGGGCGGGCCGCGGCGGAGGGACCGCGCACCGAGACGTCGAGGCGCGACACCGTCTCGACCTCACTGCGGAACGTGGTCAGCACCCGGTCGAGGTAGTGGGACTCGATCCAACTCTTCAGGAATCGGGTGGGCACCGTGAGGCGGGCGGTTCCGTCCAGGACCTCCACCAGTTCGAGGCGGGCGAACCAGCTTGCGAACACGTCCTCGCCCAGCTCCGCCCGCAGGCGGCGCTTCACCCGGGCCCAGGCGGCCACCGTATCGGGACCGCTCACGCCGCTCATGCCCATCTCGGCATTGCCGGACACGCTTCCGTCGACATGCATCATCGCTCTCCTCGTGCCGAGAGCGGAGGGCCGCCACCGGTACGTACGCACACTTGACTGACGTTGCGCCCCGCGAGGCATTCGCGAGACCCATAATGCCGGGCCAGAGTCAACTGCCTCTGGGGTGGCTTTTGTCGATGAAGCAAGCCTATCAACAATAAGCTACGGTTCTCCTAACAACGGGACTTATGGGGACAGCAAAAATTGCAGCAATTCCGACGCGGGCTTCCGGTCCCGAGTCCAGGCGACGCTCCCACCTTGTGGATGATTCGCCTTGGACTCGGCAGTCTGGAGTATTTGTTGGTTCATCGTGACACATCGTTAAGCTACACTCGCCCTCGACGGGTCGCAACCAAACAGATTTCGATTAGCGTTAACGCCTCGTCACCAGAACTGTCCTGATTCGGGAGTTCGACGCGCCATTGGCGAAGTCTCTGTCGCGCTCAGCTCAACATCCGCGCATCGGCTGCAGGTGACCGTGGTTGAGCACGACCTGGCTTCGCGGATCGGCGGGCCGAAACGAAAAAAGCCCGGCATCGCTGCCGGGCTTTTTCGCGTCTCTTCGGGAAGAGGGATTTAGGCGGCGAGCGCCTTCACCCGCGCGGCGAGGCGCGAGACCTTCCGAGAGGCGTTGTTCTTGTGCACGATGCCGTGCTGAGCGGCCCGCATGATCTCGGGCTCGGCGGCGCGGAGGGCGGTCAGTGCGTTGGACTGATCACCGGCGGCGATGGCCTCCTCGACCTTGCGGACGAAGGTGCGCATACGGCTGCGACGCGAGCGGTTGACCGCGGTGCGCTTCGCAATCTTGCGGGTCATTTTCTTGGCCGACACGGTGTTGGCCATGGGGCATCCTCGTCACGTTTGAGGCGATCGCGACGAGCCCGCGGGCTTGAGTGTCGGTGGATCGCGTGCAGGTTGTTCGGGCAATGGCGAAGCCGACGATCGCAGGGTGCGCGTCCGTCGGCGATGGGGGCTCTATAGCCACGCGTTGCCGATCCGTCAACGGAACGTCATCGTGCCGTCGTCGGTTCGCCGCCGTGGACCCGACAGTCGACGGGACACGCCCGAGCGGGAGAGGAGCGCGGATGCTGAGCGAGGCGGAACGGGCGCGGATCGCGCGGCATCGACCCGCGTCGGGCATGGCGACACCACGATTCTCCGGGGTCGCCAGCTTCATGCGCCTGCCCGTGATCGACCCGTCCGAGGCGCCCGGGCGAATCGATCTCGGCCTCGTCGGCATTCCCTTCGATGGCGCGACCACCAACCGGCCCGGCGCACGACTCGGTCCGCGCGGGGTCCGCGAGGCCTCCACGGGCACCCGGGCCCGAAACGCCGCCACCGGCGTCGCGCCCTACGACCTCGCGGCCTGCGCCGATCTCGGCGACGTCCCCGTCAATCCCGTCGACGTGGCCGCCACGGCCCGGGCCATCGAGGCCTTCTATCGGCCCCTGGCGGACGCCGGGATCGTGCCCCTCTCGGTCGGAGGCGACCACTTCGTCACCTACCCGGTGCTGCGGGCCCTCGGTGCGGCGCGCCCCGTCGGCCTGATCCACATCGACGCCCATAGCGACACCGATGACGAGCAGTACGACGGTACGCGCCTCACCCACGGCACCCCGTTCCGCCGCGCCATCGAGGACGGCGTCCTCGATCCCCGCCGCATGGTGCAGATCGGCTTGCGCGGCAGCGTCGATTCGGCGGACGAGCTCGATTGGGCCCTGGCCCAGGGCGTCCACATCCTGCCGATGGAGGCGGTGATCGAGCGCGGCCTGTCGGCGGTGCTGGCTGAGGCCCGCGCCGTGGTCGGCACCGCGCCGACCTACCTGAGCTTCGACATCGACGCCCTCGACCCCGCCTACGCTCCCGGCACCGGCACGCCCGAGATGGGCGGCTTCACCGCCCGCGAGGCGCTGCAGATCGTCCGCGGGCTCCGCGGCCTCGACCTGATCGGCGCCGACGTGGTCGAGGTCGCGCCGCCCCTCGATCCCTCCGGGGTGACGGCCCTCGCGGGCGCCACGCTCGCCTTCGAGCTTCTCTGCCTCCTGGCCGAGGCGTTCGTCGCAACCAGAGCGTGTATCGAGCGCAGCTGACACACGCGCGTCATGCAGACAGGCCAAGAGCCCACGGAAGCTTAACCGTAGGGAACGGCCGTGTTGCACCATCGAAGCCGGGCGGCAGGCGCCGCCGGATCCATGATCGCCGCGTTCGCGGTGGTCGGCGCCGCTTCGGCGCAGGAGATCCGAACCCCGAACATCAGCCGGGTGGCCGGGGCCGTGTCGGTCCCCTTCAATGGGAGCACCAATGTCAACCAGGGGCTGCAGGGTGTGGGCCGCCTCTCGGCCGACACCCGCGACTTCCTGGGTGATTCGCTGGGCTCGTTCTCGTCCCTGGCGATGGACCTGAGCACCTGGCGCCGCACGGGCGGCAGCTATCAGGGTACGCTCTACACGCTGCCGGATCGCGGCTACAACAATCCGGACGGCGGACTGTTCTCCGACTACGCCGGGCGCCTCAACCGCTTCACCCTGTCCTTCACGCCGGACCCGGGTGCGAACCTGCCCCAATCCACGGCATCGCAGCGTCAGATCACCCTGACCCAAACCGGCGGGATCGTCCTGACCGACGCGCGGGGCCAGCGCTTCAGCGGCCTCGACCCGGGCGCCGGCTCCACGACGCAGCTGGGCGCCGTGCTGCCGTCGGCCACCACGGGGCCGAGCGCCGGCCGCATCAGCCTCGATGCCGAGGGTCTCGTCCGCAAGCTCGACGGATCCTTCTACGTCAGCGACGAGTACGGCCCCAACGTCTATTACTTCTCCGCGGCGGGGCAATTGCAGGGGGTCATCGGCATCCCGGCCGCCCTCCAACCCCGCACCGACGGACGCCTGAACTTCAACTCGACCACGCCGCCCACCGAGTCCGGTCGCCGCAACAATCAGGGGCTCGAGGGGATCGCACTGACGCCGGACGGGCGCGGCCTCGTCACCATCCTGCAGAGTGCGACGATGCAGGATTCGGGCGCCGGCCAGGAGCAGCGCGCCAATACGCGCATCCTCTACTACGACGTCTCGCGTACGCCGACGCCCGGTGCACCGACGCGCGAGTACGTGCTGCAACTGCCCACCTACAAGCAGAACGGCAACGGGGGCGCCCCCAACCGCACGGCGGCCCAGAGCGAGATGCTGGCCCTGAACGACACCCAGTTCCTCGTCCTGGCGCGGGATTCCAACGGCCTCGGGACCGGCTCGACGACCCCGATCGTCTACAAGAGCGTGCTGCTCGTCGATACGGCCGGGGCCACCAACATCGCCGGTACGGCCTATGACGGGGTCACGCCGATCGCGCCGGGCGGCGTCCTGCGCGCGGGCATCACGCCGGTCCAGACCACGGAGGCCGTCAACCTGCTCAATCCGGTGCAGCTCGGCCGATTCGGGATGAACCTGAACACCGATCCGGCCACGCAGACGACGATGCCGGAGAAGCTGGAGGCGATGGGCCTCGTCCCGGCGCTCAGCGAGAAGGCTCCGAACGACTACTTCCTGCTGGTGGGCAACGACAACGACTTCCTCAGCCGCAAGGGGGTGATCAACGGCCGGAGCTACGATGCGGGCCTCAACAACGACAACCTGCTGCTCGCCTACCGGCTGACGCTTCCGACCTACGTCGATCCCTACGCGCTCGCCGTGATGAAGCAGACCGCGCCGGTCGTCCTGCAGAGCCTCGGCGGCGGTCTGCTGGGCGTCGCGGCCTCCGCGACCCGCAGCGTGCAGGACCACCTCTCGGCCCTGCGCCGCGGCACCGGCTCGGCCGGCCCGTGGGGACGGGCCGGGGGCGCCTGGATCGGCGGTGATGTGGTCTTTGCTGATCAGCCCCGCAGCGGCGGTGCGGAGCTCGACCGAACGGTGGCGCAGGGCAGCGCCGGCATCGACCTGCCCATCGATGGCCCCTGGCGCGCCGGGATCGCGATCGGCGGTGGGGGCGGGTCGCTGCGCCGCGCCGGCGGTGTCCGCCAGGATCAGAGCGCGTTCACCGCCGCGGCCTATGCAGGCTACTATGGCCCGGGCTTCTACGCCCAGGGCATCGTCGGCGGCGCGCCGGTGGTGAACTTCGATCGGATCCACCGCCCTGCCGCCTACGGACTGACGGGCACCGGAAGGACCTCCGGTCGCGCCCTCGCCCTGGATGCCGAACTCGGCGTGCCGTTCGCCATCGCCGATGTCCGCCTGACGCCCTTCGCGGGCTTCACCCATCTGTCGGGGCAGGTCGAGGGCTTCACCGAGAGCGGCGCGGCCGGCAACAACCTGGCCTACCGCGGGCTCGCCGTCGCGCAGGACACCGCGCGCTTCGGTCTCGAACTCGCCTTCTCGGGTTGGGGCGACCTCATTCCGGCGCTCCGCGTCGCCTACAATCTCGCCACAGGTCCGGCAGGCAGCAGCGCTGCGGTCCGCCTCGCCAGCGTCGAGAATGCCATGGCGAGCGCGTCTGTGGCGGTCCCGTTCCTGCGCAGCGACTTCGTCACGGCGGGGGCCGGCCTCCAGGGCAACCTCACCGATCAGCTCGGCTGGCGGCTCGACTATCAGGCCGCGATCGGGACCCGGGCAGGCCTGAGTCATGGCCTGACCGCAGGCCTGCGCTATCAATGGTGAGCATGGGCCGGCCTTGGCGGGTACCTCGCGTTCGGCCGGACCTCGGATCGATCGGTTGACCTGAGCGGCGCCGGCGCAGAGCCTGCGCCGGCCGATTCACCCGAAAGGTCTGCCGCTTGGAACCCGCTCTCACGCTCTACCACGCCCCTCAGACGCGCTCCTCCGGCGTGCGCATCCTGCTCGAGGAGCTCGGCGCGCCGCATACGCTGGACGTCCTCGATCTGCAGTCGGGACGGGGCCGGGAGCCCGCGTACCTCCGGATCAATCCCCTGGGGAAGGTCCCGGCCCTGCGCCACGGCGATGCGCTGATCACCGAGCAAGCGGCGATCTACCTCTACCTCGCCGACCAGTTTCCGGAGCGCGGCCTCGCCCCGCCCATCGGCGATCCCCTGCGTGGGCCGTACCTGCGCTGGATGGTCTTCTACGGGTCGAGCTTCGAGCCGGCGGTGGTGGATCGGGCGCTTCAGCGAGAGCCCGGCCCCAAGGCGATATCGCCCTACGGCGATTTCGACGCGGTGCTGAGGACGGTGGTCGAGGCTCTCACGCCGGGCCCTTACCTTCTCGGGGAACGGCACTCCGCCGCCGATGTGCTCTGGGGCGCCGCGCTCGGCTGGACCACGGGGTTCAAGCTCGTCCCGGAAGAGCCGGCGATCATGGCCTACCTCGCTCGCGTCAATGCCCGTCCGGCGGTCCGCAAAATCATGGCGGAGGAGGCCGCCCTCTCGGCCGAACTCGCGGCGGCGCGGGCCTGAGCGCGGCACCGGCCGCTTGCGGCCGACCGCCTTCCTGAGAATCGAAGCGGCCGGGCGCTCAGCCCGGCGGCAACGGCGTTCCAATGCTCTGGACGGCCACGTCGGAGGCGGACGCGGTGGGGGCATAGGCCGCGATCAGGTGGACGCCGATCACCGGTCCGAAGACCAGGGTCATCATCACGGCCATGATCAGCGCGACGTTGGCATCGCCGGTCGCCGCCTTTCGCGCTTTGGGGCGGCGCGCCTTGACGCGCACGAGCTTGGAGCCGTCCGCGCGGCGGAAATTCAGGGTTCGCACGGGCGCCACGGCGACGCGCAGGCGTGGAAGGGCATTCGAAAAGGTCATCGGCTCACCTCGTTCGACCGGGCCATCGGGGCCGGTCGCGGGCGAGCCCGATCAAGCGATCAGGCGCGGGTCTCGCGGAGGGCCATCGGCGGCGCGGTCCATCGACTACTGTCGCTGGGCATTAGGGTCGGGAGTTCCTGTGGGGCCGCGCGGGCCAGCGGATCTGCTGCACGTGCGAACGACGCCGAAATGATGCGGCGGGAGACGTTAGTCAAGCCTTAACGCGCCAGGCCGCGATCGGCTCCGCGCGCTTTTTCAGGGCCTGTGGATCAGGCGTCGAGCAGGTCCGCGAAATGCCGGATCAGCCGCCGTCCGACCTCGTCCTTGTCGAGGGTCGGCCAGGTCTCGACGGTGCCGTCGCGCCGGACCAGATGGACGGTATTGGCGGTGCCGCCCATCACGCCACCGGCCGGCGACACGTCGTTGGCGACGATGAGGTCGCAACCCTTCCGGGCGATCTTGGCGCGGGCGTTGTCGAGGACCGTGTCGGTCTCCGCCGCGAAGCCGACGACGAGGCGGGGCCGCCCAACCGAACGTCCCGCGATGGTGGCGAGGATGTCGGGGTTCTCGACCAGGGCCAGGGGCGCCGGCGCGGTACCGTCCTTCTTGATCTTGGAGCCGCGCGTCTCGGCCGGTCGCCAGTCGCCGACGGCGGCGGCGAAGATGGCGAGGTCGGCGGGGAGGGCGGCTTCGACCGCCGCCAGCATCGCGCGCGCCGTCTCCACCGGCACCACCTGAACGCCGGGCGGATCAGGGATCGCCACCGGCCCGGACACCAGGGTGACCGTCGCGCCGGCAGCGGCGGCCGCGGCCGCGATGGCGTGGCCCTGGCGCCCGGACGAGCGGTTGGCGAGGTAGCGCACCGGGTCGATCGGCTCGTGGGTCGGTCCGGAGGTTACGAGCACGCGCCGACCGGCCAAAAAGCCGGTCGAGGGACCGGACGCCGCCTCGGCGGTCTGGTCGCGTCCGGCCAGGAAGCCGAAGCCGGAGGCCGGACGGGCCTGTTCCAGCATCGCCTCCACCGCGTCGGCAATCTCGGTGGGCTCGGCCAGGCGGCCGGGCCCGAACTCGGCCTCGGCCATGGCGCCGTCATTGGGACCGACGACGTGGACGCCGTCGCCGCGCAGGGTGGCGAGATTGCGCTGCGTCGCTGGGTGCTGCCACATCCGCACGTTCATGGCGGGCGCGATCAGGATCGGCAGGGTCGTGGCCAGCAGCACCGTGGCGGCGAGGTCGGACGAATCGCCCGTAGCCATGCGGGCCATCAGGCTCGCCGTCGCGGGTGCGACCACGATGGCGTCGGCATCGCGCGCGAGCTTGATGTGACCGATATCGGCCTCCTCGGCCCGGTCGAACAAGTCCGTATGGGCGCGTTCGCCGGCGAGCGCCGCCGCCGCCAGGGGCGTCACGAATTCCTGGGCGCCCTTGGTCAGGAGCGGGCGCACTTGCGCCCCCCGCTCCCGCAGGCGCCGGATCAGGTCGAGCGCCTTGTAGGCGGCGATGCCGCCCCCGATGACGAGGAGGATACGGCGGTTCTGAAGCGGGCGGGTCATGGTCGAACCCCTCGGGAGGCGAGCCTGACGGATCGTTGCGGGGCAGGCTAACGGAACGCCATCACCAGCGCACCGATGGCGATGCCCCAGAGGGCGACCGTCGACCAGATCGCGCGCTTGCGCTCGGCCCGGGCGAAGACGTCGAGACGGCCGGCTTCGCTGGAGCCCGTCTCGTCGAGGCGCACCAGGATGCGACGCAGGCGCTGGGCGAGGTCGGGAAGGTCCGAGACGACGTCCGTGATGGTGAGGGCCGCGCGGCCGAGGCTCTCGACCCGACCCACCGGCCCGAGGTTTCGGGCGATCCACGAGCGCACCACGGGCTCGGCGCCGGTCCACATGTCGAGCTGCGGATCCAGGGAGCGGGCGACGCCCTCGACCACCACCATGGTCTTCTGCAGCATCACCAGTTCGGTGCGGGTGCTCATGTCGAACAGGGCGGTGATGTCGAACAGCAGGGTGAGCACCTTGGCCATCGAGATCTCGTCGGCCTTGCGCTGGTGGATCGGCTCCCCGATCGCCCGGATCGCCTGGGCGAAATCCTCGACCGAATGGTGCGCCGGCACGTAGCCGGCCTCGAAATGCACCTGGGCCACGCGCTTGTAGTCGCGCAGGATGAAGCCCAGCAGGATCTCGGCGAGGAAGCGCCGCTCCATGTGCCCGAGGCGGCCCATGATGCCGAAATCGACCGCCACCAGGGTCCCGGTCGGATCGACGAACAGGTTCCCGGGATGCATGTCGGCGTGGAAGAAGCCGTCCCGGATGGCGTGGCGCAGGAAGGACTGGATCACCGCCCGGCCGAGGGCCTTCGGGTCGTGCCCGGCTGCCACGATGGCGGCGCGGTCGTTGAGGCGGATGCCCTCGATCCATTCGCTGGCGAGCACGTCGCGGGCGGTCAGTTCCCAGTCGGGCTTCGGCACGCGAAAATCCGCGTCGTTCTTCGTGTTCTGGGCGAGTTCGGACATCGCGGCCGCTTCGAGCCGGAAATCCATCTCCATCATCACCGAGCGGGCGAGGATTTCCACCACCTCGCGGGGGCGCAGGCGCTCCGCCTGGGGCGAGAGCGCGTGGACCACGCGGGCCATGAAGCGCATGACCTGGAGGTCGCGCTGGAAGCGCTCGCGCACGCCCGGGCGCATGATCTTGATCGCCAGGACGCGCTCGGTGCCGTCGAGGTCGAGGAGATGGGCCTTGTGCACCTGCGCGATCGAGGCCGCCGCGATCGGCGGGCTGAACGAGACGAACAGATGCGCCACCGGCTTGCCCAGCGCCGCCTCGACGAGGCGGATCGCGGTCTCCTGCGGGAAGGGCGGGACGCGGTCCTGCAGGGTCTCGAGGTCGCGCGCCGCCGCCATGCCGACGATATCGGGCCGGGTGGCGAGGAACTGGCCGAACTTGACGTAGCTCGGCCCGAGGCGCGTCAGCGCGCGCTGGAGCGGGCCGGCGCCGACTCCCAGGCCGGGACGCTCCAGCATCCGGCCGATCCGCAGCACGAATCGGAGGTGCGGTGGCAGATCGGCGGAATTTACCAGCGCAAGCGCGCCTTCGCGGGCGAGCACGAAGCCGACATGCGCGCCCCGGATCAGGTGAACGACGGCGCCGAGCATCAGGCGGCCCGCGTCGTGACGAGACCCACGGTCACGAGACCTTCCAGCCCGAATGGATCGCGACGATGCCGCCCGTGAGGGCGCGGTGGCTGACGTGGCGGAAGCCCGCCGCCTCGATCATCCCGGCGAAGCGCCCGGGGGAGGGGAACTTGCGGATCGACTCCACGAGGTAGCGGTAGGAATCGGCGTCGCCGGCCACGCGTGCGCCGAGGCGCGGGATCACGTGGAACGAGTAGGCGTCGTAGATCCGGTCGAGCACCGGGAGATCGACCTTCGAGAATTCGAGGCACAGGAACCGTCCGCCGGGCTTCAGCACCCGGTGCGCCTCCGCGAGCGCCTTGTCGATCCGGGGCACGTTCCGGATGCCGAAGGCGATGGTGTAGGCGTCGAACTGCTCCGCCGGGAGCGGCAGGGCCTCGGCATTGGCCGTGACGAAGTCGATGCGCCCGGTGAAGCGGTCGCCCGCCCGCTCGGCACCCACCCGGAGCATCGCCTCGTTGATGTCGAGCACGGTGGTGTGCGTCGCGGGGCCGCCGGCCTCCAGGGCGCGAAACGCGATGTCGGCGGTGCCGCCGGCCACGTCGAGGTGCCGGAAGGGCCGGTTGCGCGGGGGCCGCAGCATCGAGATCAGGTGCGACTTCCAGGCCCGGTGCAGCCCGCCCGACATCAGGTCGTTCATGAGGTCGTAGCGCTTGGCGACCGAACGGAACACGTCGTCGACGCGGCCCTGCTTCTCGTCGAGCGCGACGCTCTCGAAGCCGAAATCAGTGGTCTCGTCGGTGGCCATGGGCGTCTCCATGGCCGTCTCCATAGCGAAGCCGTGCCGAGAGTGCCATCTGGCTCGATCGCGCAGGTCGCGTTCTCCCGGACTACGCGGCCGCTCGGCGGACGGGATCGGCCGGCTGATACAGACCCAGATCGTCCCAGGTGTTCCGGCCCTGCGCCTCCTGCGCCTGGCGGAACAGGACCGTGCGCATCGCATCCGCCTCGGCCGAGTCGAGATTGTTGCCCGCCTTGATCACCGTGGCCAGCGACAGCCCGAGCCGATCGAGGCCAAGCGCCTTCTCGATGCGGCCGACCAGCATGTCCACGGTCTTCTCCTGCTTCAGCACCGCGACGGTGTCGGCGTCGAGATGCAGGCGCCGGGCGAAGTCGTCGACCCTGTTCGGATCGTCCGGATCGGCCTTCAGCGCGGTGAAGGCATTCTCGACCGCTGCCATGAAGCTCGATTGCGTGGCGTAGGCACTGCGTTCGATGCCGAACACCAGCCCAACGCGGTTCAGGAACGCGACCATCTCTTTCAACGGGTTCGGCTGGTTCACGCCGAAGAGGGCGGCGCTGGCCTCCGCCTCGGTGCGCCGCATTCCGGGTTCTTCGGAGGGCGACGGCAGGCGGGTTCGAATGAGGTCCGGCGTTCCGGCCGACATCGGTGCGGACGATTGCCGCAGCAGGGTCAGAGCCGTCACCCCAGGACGCGTGGATAAGATCACTTCGCTGCTCCCGACATCAGGACCGCCGCCGGAACCGGGTTCGGCGATCGGTGAGCACAGAGAGCACGCACCCACTGATATTTCGTTAAACTCTGGGTTGCATCCGTGGGTCTGCACGGGTGCGGCGCCTTGGTCGATCGCTGCATGTCCCCATGGCTGGCAGCCGCGGACATGCCCATCTGGAGGGACAGCGTCGCCGAGAATGAGAAAGGACGTCATGCCGGAGCTTCCCGAAGTCGAGACCGTCCGTCAGGGCTTGCTGCCCGCCCTGGTCGGCGCGTGCTTCAGCCGGGTCATTCTCCGGCGCGCGAACCTGCGCTTCCCGTTTCCGGATCGCTTCGCGGAGCGCCTGGAGGGCCGCACCGTGACGGATCTGGCGCGGCGGGCGAAGTACCTCACCGCCGGCCTCGATTCCGGCGAGACCCTCATCATGCATCTCGGCATGAGCGGGCGCTTCGACGTGGCCCTGCCCGACGGACGCAACCTGTCGCCGGGGGACTTCTACCTCGAGGGGGCCCTCGGAAACGCCAAGCACGATCACGTCGTGATGGCGATGTCGAACGGGTGCACCGTGACCTACAACGACGTCCGGCGCTTCGGCTTCATGGATCTCGTTCCGACGCCCGCCCTGGCCGCGAGCCGGCATTTCGCCGGCATGGGGATCGAGCCCCTGAGCGAGGCCCTGACCGCCGACGCCGTCGCCCGGCTGTTCCGCAACAAGATCACGCCGCTGAAGGCCGCTCTCCTGGATCAGCGCCTGATCGCCGGTTTGGGTAACATCTACGTCTGCGAGGCGCTGCACCGCGCGGGGCTTCACCCTGAGATGCGGGCGGGACAACTGGCGAAACCGGATGGGACGCCGACGCCGAAGGCCCGGCGGCTGGCCAAGGTCATCGGTGAAGTTCTGACCGAGGCCGTGGCGGCCGGAGGATCGACCCTGCGCGATTACGCCCATACCGATGGTGGCAGCGGCGCGTTTCAACACGCATTCCGGGTCTATGACCGGGTCGGCCATCGCTGTGGAACACGGGGATGTACTGGCACGATCGAGCGGATCGTCCAATCCGGACGATCGACATTCTTTTGCGCGACTTGCCAGATCCGCCCGACAAAATAACGGGGGATGAGATCGTGCCACAGCGTCATTCGGGAAATCCCGGCTCTGGCTCGTTAAAGCTCATTTGATAAATCGCTGCGAAGATGATGTTCGGCGAATGGGTCTTCGGTTCTTCGGAAGACTATCCGTCCAACTACACGATGAGCGCTTTCAGCCCGATACAATCGGCTGGGCACGGCCCCCCTCGGAGGTGCCGAGCCTGACCGTTCGGGTTCGCCGGTCCGCTGGAATCCAGGGCACGCATGTACCCCAAAGCGAGCAACGAAGCCGAGCGCCTGAGGGCGCTGCAGGATCTCGATATCCTGCAGGCCGAGCCCGAACCGCACTTCGACGCCATCTGTCGTACGGCGGCGGCCCTGTTCGGCATGCCGATCTCCTACGTCTCGCTGATCGCGGCGAACCACCAGCAGTTCATGGCCAAGTGTGGCCTCGACCTCGACGAGACCGGCCGCGAGGGCGCGTTCTGCAACTACGCCATCCTGTCGGACGACGTGTTCGTGGTGGAGGATGCCTGGGCGGATCCGCGCTTCCGCGAGAGCCCCCTGGTGATCAATCCGCCGCATGTCCGCTTCTATGCCGGCGCGCCCCTCCTCGCCGAAGCGGGGTTGCGGGTCGGCATCCTCTGCGTCCTCGACCAGGTGCCGCGCCAGTTCGCGGCGGAGGATCGCGCTCGGCTGCAGGATCTCGCCTCGGTCGTGGCGGCGCAGCTCAGCCTGCACCGGGCGAAGGCCAAGCTGAGGGAGCGGGAGGCGCATTATCGGCTCCTAGCCGAGAACAGCTCCGACATGGTGATCTGGGCGACCCTCGACACCGTGCGCCGCTACGTCTCGCCCGCCTCGCGCACCCTCCTGGGCTACGAGGCCGAGGAACTGATCGGCACCCGGCCGATGGACCAGGTCCATCCCGGCGACGCCGAGGCGTTCGAACGCCTCCTGGCCGATCTCTGCGCAGAGCGCATCACCCGGGCGGTGTCGACCCAGCGCTACCGCCGCAAGGACGGCAACTGGATCTGGGTCGAGGTCAACTTCAACCTGACCTACGATGCCGACAGTGAGCGTGCGACGGGCTACGTGGCGGCGGCGCGCGATATCAGCGCGCGCAAGGAGGCCGAGTTCCAGATCGCCCACATGGCCCGGCACGACGCCCTGACGGATCTGGCGAACCGGACGCTGTTTCGCGAGCGCCTCGTCCAGGAACTCGCCATGAGCCAACGGCGCGGCGCCAGCTTTGCCGTCCTCTGCCTCGATCTCGATCGCTTCAAGTTCGTGAACGACACCCTCGGCCATCACGCCGGCGACATCCTGCTCCGAACGGTCGCCGCCCGCCTTCGCGCCCTGGTCCGGTCCGAGGACACCGTCGCGCGGATCGGCGGGGACGAGTTCATGATCATCCAGACCGGGCCCGTGGTGGGAAGCAGCATCCGGACCCTGGCCCAGCGCCTCATCGAGGTCGTGTCCCAGCCGATCGACCTCGACGGCAGCAGCGTCACCGTCGGCGTGAGCGTCGGCGTCGCCATGGCGCCCCAGGACGGGACCGAGCCCGACCTGCTGTGCCGGAACGCCGACCTCGCCCTGTTCCGCGCCAAGGATGCCGGACGCAACACCTTCCGGCTCTACGAACCCGGGATGTGCTTCGGCGCGGCCTGACCCCGGGTCACCAGCCGCGGAAGTCGTCCCCGGTCGGCCGACGGCCCTGCGGGGTCAGCCCGTTGACGACCTGCGGCAGGGCCTGAGCCAGCTGCGACAGCAGGTCGTCGCGGTTCAGGCCGGTGCGCTGCTGAAGGGCGTTCACCGTGTCGGAGCCGAGGGCATCGGCCAGACGGGCGGGCGCCACCGGGCGGTTCTCGCCATGCCCGATCCAGGATTCCATGACGTCGCCGAGGCCGCCGCGCTGAAAGCGGTCGATCAGCCCATCGAGCCCGCCGTGGCCGTCCTGCGCCTCGTGATCGAGATGCGCGTAGGGACCCGCACCGGCACTCCGATCTCCCGGCGTCGAGGCGCGATCGCCCGGGCCGTCGAGCATCCCGGAGAGATCACTGAAGTCGCCCTCGCGTCCGGGCAGCGGCGGGGCGTCCTCACCCCGATCGCGACCGTAGCCCGGCTCCGGACCGCGGTCCTGGCCGAATCCACCGAGATCGCCGTCTTCATCGCCGCGGGGTGCACGGGTTCCACCCTGTTGGCCGCCGCCCAGGAGGTCACCGAGGCCGCCGGCGCCCTTCGACATCAGCAGCATCAGGAGCGCCTGGACGATCGGCGACATCGCGCCGCCGAGCATGCCTCCGCCTTGGCCACCACCCTGGCCGCCACTCGGGCCGCCCCGTTCGGGGTCGCGGCCGCCCCCGAGCACCTGTCCGAGAACGCCGCCGATGACTTGATCGAGCAGACCCATATGCGCTTCTCCCCTGTGTCGATGAACGGTCGCGACGGCGCACCGAAACCTTAGTCGCGGCGCGTTCCACCCGTGCCCGCACGATCCTTCGCCGGAAGGTGATCCAGCGGGTTCGTGCGCGCACCGGACTTCGCGTCCGATGCGGTGACGGCGGTGGTGGCGGAGATCGCCTTCGGCGGCGCGACCTGACCGGTGGGCCGCTCGGCGGCGCCGGTGGCGGCGTCACGGCCGGGCAGGGTGCCGGGCGTCGGCTGATCGTTAGGATTCGCGGCCGTCTGCGCCGAGGCCGGACGCAGGCTCACGGGCCCGACGAGCAGGCCGGCGGCGCCCGAGAGGGCGAGGCCCGACAGGAACAGGGCGGTGACCGCACCGCCGGCGCGGGGCCGGAAGACCGGGCGGCAGGCGCCGGCGTGGGGCGAGGAGGTCTGGATCACGGGACAGGCTCCGGACGAGAGGGGACGTCTGTTGCCGAACCAAGCCCCGCCGCCGCCGATGGGTTCCGGCCCGCGGACGCGCAAACGGGAGGGGTCCCTCGCGATCAGCCGCGCTTGCGTCCGCCCCCGCCCTTGTATTTCGGCTTCTGTCCCCCGAGCCCCTGCGTCGAGCGGGCCTTCGGGCGTTCCTGCCAGACCGGCGCGCCGAGCGGCAGCTCGCGGTCGGTGCCCGGCCCCATATTGTCGAGGGTCGGCTTCGAGATGCGGCTTTGCTTGGCGCCGAAGCGCCCCGCCTCCCGCTCCACGTCGCCCTGGCGGGCCATCGGGTCGTCGGAGACGAGCAGCTCGGTGGCTTGCAGGCGCTTGAGCTCGTCGCGCAGGCGCGCGGCCTCCTCGAAGTCGAGATCGGCGGCGGCGGTGCGCATCCGCTTCTCGAGGTCCGCCATGACCGCCTTCAGGTTGTGCCCGATGGTGACGGCGTTCTTCGCCAGCCCCGTATCCACCTGGACGTGGTCGCGCTCGTAGACGCTGTCGAGGATGTCGGCGATGCCGCGCTTCACGCTCTGCGGCGTGATGCCGTGCTCTTCGTTGTAGGCCAGCTGCTTGAGGCGGCGGCGCTCGGTCTCGGCCATCGCCCGCTCCATCGAGCCGGTGATTTGGTCTGCGTAGAGGATGCAGCGGGCATCCGCGTTTCGGGCCGCGCGGCCGATGGTCTGCACCAGCGAGGTTTCCGAGCGGAGAAAGCCCTCCTTGTCGGCATCCAGGATGGCCACGAGCGCGCATTCCGGAATGTCGAGTCCCTCGCGCAGGAGGTTGATGCCGATCAGCACGTCGAATGCGCCGAGACGCAGGTCGCGGATGATCTCGATGCGCTCCAGGGTGTCGATGTCGGAGTGCATGTAGCGCACCCGCACGCTGTTCTCGTGCAGGTATTCGGTCAGGTCCTCGGCCATGCGCTTGGTCAGGGTCGTGACCAGGGTGCGGTAACCGGCCTGGGCCACCTCCCGCACCTCGCCGAGCAGGTCGTCGACCTGCGAGCGCGCCGGCCGGATCTCGATCACCGGGTCGACGAGGCCGGTGGGGCGGATGACCTGCTCGGCGAAGACGCCGCCGGTCTGCTCCATCTCCCACTTGGCCGGCGTGGCCGAGACGTGGATCGATTGCGGGCGCATCGCGTCCCATTCCTCGAAGCGCAAGGGGCGGTTGTCGAGGCAGGAGGGCAGGCGGAAGCCGTATTCCGCCAGCGTCGCCTTGCGGCGGAAATCGCCCTTGTACATGCCGCCGATCTGCGGAACCGTGACGTGGCTCTCGTCGGTGAAGACCAGCGCGTTGTCGGGCAGGTACTCGAACAGGGTCGGCGGCGGTTCGCCGGGCTTACGCCCCGTCAGGTACCGCGAATAGTTCTCGATGCCGTTGCAGGCCCCGGTGGCCTCGATCATCTCGATATCGAAGGTACAGCGCTGCTCGATGCGCTGTGCCTCGATCAGGCGGCCCATCTTCGTCAGCTCGTCGACCCGCTGTTTCAGCTCGGTCTTGATCCCCTTGATCGCCTGCTGGAGGGTCGGGCGCGGCGTCACGTAGTGTGAGTTGGCGTAGACCTTCACGAACTTGAGGTCGTTGATCTTCTTGCCCGTGAGGGGATCGAACTCGGTGATCGATTCGATCTCGTCGCCGAACAGGCCGATCCGCCAGCCGCGATCCTCCAAGTGGGCAGGCCAGAGTTCGATCACGTCGCCGCGCACCCGGAAGGTGCCGCGGGCGAAGTCCGACTGGATGCGCTTGTACTGAAGCGCCACGAGGTCGGCGATGAGCTGCCGCTGCTCGATCTTCTCTTCGAGAGACACCGTGAACGACATCGCGGTGTAGGTCTCCACCGAGCCGATGCCGTAGATGCACGAGACCGAGGCGACGATGATGACGTCGTCGCGCTCGAGCAGGGCGCGGGTGGCGGCGTGGCGCATGCGGTCGATCTGCTCGTTGATCGACGATTCCTTCTCGATGAAGGTATCCGAGCGCGGCACGTAGGCCTCGGGCTGGTAGTAATCGTAGTACGAGACGAAATACTCGACCGCGTTGTCGGGGAAGAAACTCTTGAACTCCCCGTAGAGCTGTGCCGCCAGGGTCTTGTTCGGCGCCAGGATCAGGGCCGGACGCTGGGTCTCGGCGATGATCTTGGCCATGGTGAAGGTCTTGCCGGAGCCGGTGACGCCCAGGAGCACCTGGTCGCGCTCGGCCTTGCGCACGCCGTCGACCAGCTCGGCAATGGCGCGCGGCTGGTCACCGGCCGGCTCGAACTCGGATTTTAGTGTGAAGGCGAGGCCGCCCTCGGACTTCTTCGGTCGATCGGGCCGGTGCGGCACCCAGGTCTGGCCGTCCCGGAAGAGCGGATTGCCCTCGGTGAGCAGGCGCGACAGCGCGTCGACGGTGGCCGAGACGCCGTCCGTCGCCAGCGAGGTCTCGTCGTCGTCCGCCGGTTCGACCGCCCCCAAACCTTCCGGGACCGGTCCGTCTTCCGGTGCACGCAGCCCCAGGGCCTGCGCGAGGCGCGGATCGACATCGGCCGCCTCGCCATGGGCGAAGGTCGCCTGTGC
The DNA here is from genome assembly GCF_002917135.1 of Methylobacterium sp. V23. Taxonomy (NCBI): domain Bacteria; kingdom Pseudomonadati; phylum Pseudomonadota; class Alphaproteobacteria; order Hyphomicrobiales; family Methylobacteriaceae; genus Methylobacterium; species Methylobacterium sp. V23. The sequence goes on along the minus strand of NZ_PDHT01000003.1, from coordinate 152,398 downwards.
GGCCTCGCCGAAGCCCATGCCGGACGCCTTGTCGGGGACGGTCGCCGAAGGCTTGCTGGCAGCCGCCGACGCCTTGGTACGCCCACGCGCCGGTTTCAGCTGCCCCGGACGGGCGGGGGCGGGCGGCGCGATCGGCGGAAGGCGATTCCGGTTCAACGCGGGGCTGAGGAGGGCCGCCAAGTGCTCGTCGAGGGGCTGAAGCTCCGGCTTCGATGCCTTGGAGTTCGGCGTCCTCGGCGCCGAGGCCTTCGGTCCGGGCGCCTTAGCCCCGACAACTTTGCCGCTCGCGCGCTTGCTATCCGAGCCCGCGCCGTCTGAGCCCGTGCCCACTGAGCCCGCGTCGTCAGAACCTTGGGAATTCCCGACATTCGTCGTCAGAACCTCCGTCTCGGCAGCGGGGTCGGACACGGCGCGTGGCTTCTTCGGAGTCGGCATGCTGCAAGTATGGTTTCTACCGGCCGCTTGGAAAAGGGTACGCCGCCACCGGATGTTACGCCCCTGGCGATCCGCCGAGGCGGGAAACGCCGCACGGGGCGATTTATCGCGCCTCGCGCGCCAAGTCGGGAGTCGCGTTCGGTGCGCGACGTGGCAGCCCGCTTCGGATCGCACGCCCTCCCGAAATCATCGACGGCCTCAGGGGCCGGCTTTCCCCTGCTGCAAGATTCAACGCCCGGCTTCCTCGACACTGGCGCCCGTGAAGCTAGGTTTCGCGCAGGACCGACGCCGTAACGTATTCCAGACCGGACAGATCGATGGACCCCGACACGTCACCGAAATCTGAGACCACGCCGAAACCCGAGCTCGACGCCGACACCTTGGCCTTCGCCGCCCGGGTCTTCCAGTACGCCCGCATGGGCCACGCGGAGGAGCTCGCGGAGCTGTTCGGGCAGGGCCTGCCGGCGAACCTGCGCAACGACAAGGGCGACAGCCTGCTGATGCTGGCGGCCTATAACGGACAGGCCGAGGCGACGCGGGTGATCCTGGAGGCCGGCGGCGACCCCGAGCTCGCCAACGACCGGGGCCAGACACCGCTGGCCGGCGCCGCGTTCAAGGGCGACAGGGACATTGCCAGCCTGCTCCTCGCCCACGGCGCGCGGGTCGACGGTACGGGAACGGGCAGCCGCACGGCCCTGATGACCGCGGCGATGTTCAACCGCACCGAGATGGTCGCGCTGCTGCTCGCTCACGGGGCCGACCCGGACATGCGGGATGGCGCCGGCCAGACCGCCGCCGCCCTGGCGGAATCCATGGGGGCGGCCGACACGCCCGCGCAGCTCGCCGGGGCGAAGCGCCCGGGCACCACCGGCTGAGCCGGAACGTTCCCGTCCCACGATCTGCGGCGGATCGCCCGGCTACGGGGCGACCGCGACGAGGAAAGCTCATGCCGAACGTGTTTCGCCGCGGCCTCGCCGCGCTCCTCCTCGCGAGCCTGCCCGGCGCGGCCCTGGCGGCCGACGACTGGCCGATGTTCGGGCGCGACCACACCAACCAGCACTTCTCGCCCCTCACGACGATCGACCGGGCCAACGTGAAGGCGCTGCGTCCGGCCTGGATCTTCCAGACCGGCATCACCGGCTATTTCCAGGCGGAGCCCGTGATGGTGGACGGGACGCTCTACGTCTCGACCACCCAGAATCACGTCGCCGCCCTCGATGCCCGCAGCGGACGGGTCCTGTGGACCTACACCCACAAGGCGCGAACGGAGAAGATCTTCGGGCCGCCCTCGAACCGGGGCGTGGCCGTCTCCGGCGGTAAGGTCTTCGAGGCGACCATGGACGGTCGGATCATCGCCCTCGACGCCGCCACCGGAAAAGTCCTGTGGGACCATGAGGCGGTGCGCCCCGAGGAGGGGGAATCCGAGACCGCCTCGGCCCTGGCGGACAGGCTCGGGGCCGGCACGGTCCAGGGGTCGAGCCGTCTCGGCTTCAAGATGCCGCCCCTGGTCGCCGACGGCCTCGTCATCGTGGGCGTCGCCGGCGCCGGCTACGGCCTGCACGTGGAGGACGCCAAGGGCGGCCTCGACGGAGGCGCGGTGGTGGGGATCGAGGGCGGCTATGGCCGCCGCGGCTGGCTCGCGGCCTACGACGCCGCCACGGGAGCCGAGCGCTGGCGCTGGTACGTGACCAAGGCCGACGGCTGGGAGGGGGACTTCGCGGCGACCACGTCGGACGGCGTGCCGCTGCACCGGGACATCGCCGCCGAGAAAGCCGCGGCCCCGGCGCATCCCGAGGCCTGGCGGGTCGGGGGTGGCTCGCTTTGGATGACGCCGGCCTACGACCGCGATCTCGGGCTGATCTACGTCGGCACCGGCAATCCGGCCCCGCAGAATTTCGGCCTCTCGCGCCCGGGCGACAACCTCTACACCATGAGCCTCGTCGCCCTCGATGTCCGCACCGGACAGCTGCGCTGGTACTATCAGCAGGTCCCGCACGACGAGTGGGGCTACGACGTGGCGAGCCCGCCCTTCCTTCTCGACCAGCCGACGCCGCAGGGCCCGGTCAAGGCCGTGGCGCAGGGCTCGAAGACCGGCTGGCTCTACGTCCACGATCGCACCACGGGGAAGCTCCTGGCGAAGTCCGAGCCGCTGATCACGCAGAAGAACCTCTACGCGCCGCCGACCGAGGCCGGCACGGTCGTCAGCCCCGGTCCGCTCGGGGCGATCTCCTGGCATCCGGTGGCCTATGATGCGCACCGGGGAACCGCCTTCGCCCAGGTCCGGCACGGGGCGACGACCTACGTGGTTCGAACGGTGCCGGCCTCCGGCGACCGCCCGGCGATCCGCTACACCGAAACCACGGAGGCCAGGGGTGAGCCGAGCTTTAGCACCTTGACGGCGGTGGACCTTGCCAAGGGCGGCGCGATCAAGTGGACCGTGAAGGGCGGCAGCCGGCTCTCCGGCGGGACGTTGGCCACCGCCTCGAACCTCGTGTTCTCCGGGGAGGAGGATGGCCACCTCGATGCCCACGATGCCGAGACGGGCGCGATCCTCTGGCGCTTCCAGTGCGGCGCCGGCATCGGCGGCCCGCCGATCACCTACGCCCTCGACGGCAAGCAATACGTCGCGGTGGCGGCTGGCGGCGCCTCCTTCACGAAGGGTTCCGGCTTCGGCACCGGCGACGCCCTGGTGGTCTTCGCGCTACCCGATTGAGGATCTGGCCGCCCCATGGCCGATGTGACATGAGGGCGCGGTCGGCGCACGGCTTGCGTGTGTTCGTCCCGTGCAACCAGAGACCGTGCTCCTCATGACGACCGACACCCCGGCACCGCGCCAGCCCGATGACCGCGGCCCACCCGTGGTCCGCACCATCGCGATGCCCGCCGACACCAACCCGGCCGGCGACATCTTCGGCGGATGGCTGATGGGCCAGATGGACCTCGCGGCCGGCAACATCGCCGCCCGGCGCTCCCGGGGGCGCTGCGCCACGATCTCGGTGGAGGCCATGACCTTCCACCGGCCCGTCATCGTCGGAGACGAGGTGAGCATCTACGCCTGGATCGTGCGCGTCGGGCGCACCTCCATGGGCATCCAGGTCGAGGTCTGGCGCCGGGAGCGCGAGGGCGAGGAGACCATGAAGGTCACCGAGGGGCTCTTCACCTTCGTGGCGATCGGACCGGACCGCCGGCCCCGGGTGATCCCGGCGGAGATCGAGACCGCCGGGGAGTGATCCGTCCGGGTCCCTCACGCCGGGCCATGCTCGGCGGTGCTCTCTGCCTCGCCGGGGATCATGGCCTCGGTGCAGCGCCGGGCTTCGCGGCGGCGCCGTCTTGGTCGGCCGACAGCCTCCAGGCCGCGGCCGCGCGCAAGGGTGTCGCCTATGGCTCGGCGGTGAACGGCGTGACCCTGCGCCATGACCCCGCCTACGGGCGGGCCCTGGCGCGGGAGGCCGGCCTCCTCGTGTCCGAGAACGCGATGAAGCTGACCTATGCCTGGCGGGCACCGGATTCCCTCGATTTCACCTACGCGGACGAGGTCGTGGCCTTCGCGGAGGGAAACCGCCAGCGCCTGCGCGGCCACACCCTGGTCTGGCACGAGGGCCTGCCCGCCTGGATCGAGGCCCGGCTCGCCGCCGGGGAAGGCGAAGCCTTCCTGCGCCGCTGGATCGGCGCTATGGCGGGGCGGTACCGTGACCGGATCGAGGCCTGGGACGTCGTGAACGAGATCTGCGGACCGCAGGACGGTCGTCCGGACGGGCTGCGGCGCACCACCCCGTGGCTCGCAGGCCTGGGCCCCGGCTACGTCGACCTCGCCTTCCGCATCCAGCACGCGGTCGCGCCGGACGCGGCCGGGGTCTGGAACGAGAACGACCTCGAGCTCGACGCGGACTGGATCGATCAGCGCCGTACGATGGTGCTGCGGACCCTGGAGGGAATGCGCCGCCGGGGCGTGCCGATCCGCCGGCTCGGCCTGCAGGGGCACCTCTACGCCAAGCACCCGCTGAACCAGGACAAGCTCCGCCGCTTCCTGACGGAGGTCGCCGCCCTCGGGCTCGCCATCGAGGTCACGGAACTCGACGTCAACGACCGGACCTATCCCGCCGACCTCGGCGCCCGCGACCGGGCGGTGTCCGACCTCGCGCGCCGCTTCCTCGACGTGGTGCTGGACGAGCCGGCCGTGCTCAACGTCCTCACCTGGGACATCACCAACCGGAACACCTGGCTCAACACCAATCCCGAGCGCCGGCGCGCCGACGGTTTGGTTCAGCGCGCCCTGCCGCTGGACGAGCACTTGGCGCGCACACCGCTGTGGTCGGCGATGCACCGGGCCTTCGTCGATGCGCCGGACCATCGCAAGGCGCGGGACGCCCTGCGCGCCGCGTGAGCCCCTAGCGGGGAACCATCCGCGCCTGCTGCGGACGCTCGCCGGCCTGCTGGCGCAGGAAGGCCGCCATCTCGGCAAGCACGGGAGCCTTGGAGCGGAAGGTCACGGAGAGCGCCAGCAGGGTGTCGGCATGGTCGAGGCCGGCATAGATCCGCTCCTGCACCGGCACGCGGGCGGTGCGCAGGCGCGCGGCGAGGTTGCGGGTGTTGGAGGGGCGCACGGTGGTGTCGCCGTCGCCCGAGGCGAGGAAGGCCGGCGGTGAGTGCGTGCCCGCGAAGGTGATGGGCTGGGTCGCCGCCTTGTCGGGGGCCTCCCCGAACAGTTCCGTGGCGGTGCCGGCATCGAGGGGCAGGAAGTCGTAGGGGCCGGACAGGCCGGCCACCGCCCGGATCACCCGCGGATCGACGCCGGCCCGACGCAGGTAGGTCGGGTTGAGCCCGAGCATCACGGCATTGTAGGCGCCGGCCGAGTGCCCGGCGAGGACGACCCGGCTCGGGTCGCCACCATAGGCTGCGATGTTCTGCTCGACCCAGGCCAGGGCCTGCGCTCCGTCGTCGAGGAAGTCCGGGAAGCGGACCTCCGGGTAGAGCCGGTAATCCGGCAGCACCGTCACGAATCCCTGCGCCGCGAGGGCCTGTCCGACGAAGGCGTAATCCTCCTTCGCGCCGTTCTTCCAGGAACCGCCATAGAAGAACACCAGCACGGGGGCGCCGGCCGAGCCGGCCACGGGCGTGAAGACGTCGAGGCGCTGACGCGGATGGCTGCCGAACGCGGCGTCCTTGAGGCTGAGTCGCCCGCCCTGGTCGCGGGGACCGATCGCGTCGAAGAAGGCGAGGGGGGAGCAGGCCGTGATGCCGAGCGCAACGAGCGCGAGTCCGGCGAGGCTGGCAAGGACGGCGAGAACCCGGGTCATGCATCTCTCTGTTGGGGGGCGAACCCCCTGTGACAGGGCTGGCGCGGCGGATTCATGGCGCGCATTCGATTCTCGGCGCGATGCGGAGTCGCAAGTCCGACCGCGTCCCGGTCAGGTTCTGAGGACGAGGCAGGCGCCGCCGACCTGGCGGATACGCCCGCACAGGCCATCGGCGGCCTCGCGGCTCTGGGCCGGGATGCGGATGCGGTAGAAGGCGCGGGTGCCGCGGCTGCGCAGGCGTGTGCCGATGATCATCGGACGAACATCGCCGATCACGCTTGTGTAGAGCTTCCGTGTCCGCGCGAAGCTCTGCAGCGCCAAGGATTTCGAGAAGTTTCCGGCGAGCTGGATACCCCAGGGCGCTGCCGGTCCCTCGTTTCCGCCGAGGGCGAACCGGTCGCCGCGCGACGGAATGCGCAGGGCCGCCGTCACCTGGAGGCAGCTCGACTCGGATCCCACCTTTGGCTCCGCTGCCTGGCCCTCGGGAGTCTTCGCTTCGGCGTCCTTGGACTCCGGGTTCTTGGTCGAAACCGCCTTGGTCGAACCCGCCTTGGCCGGCGGCGCGTCGCCCTCCGGCATCTCGATCGCCGCGCCGGGGCGCCAGGCCTCCGCGGGCGAGCCGGTGATCGCCAGGACGTAGTTCCGGGTCTCGGTCGGCAGACCCCCGGTGCCGGCGAGCCAGGCGGAGACCCGGCCCGGCCCGCCATTGTAGGCCGCCGCTGCCAGCCCGAGATTGCCGAATTGCCGGTTGAGGTCGGCGAGCAGGTGGGCCGCGTGCGGGATCGCCTGCTCGGGGTCGAACGGATCGGTCAGGCCGCGCTCCCGCGCCGTACCCGGCATGAACTGCGCGACGCCCTGTGCGCCCACGGGGCTCACGGCGGTGACGCGAAAGGCGCTCTCCCGCCAGATCAGGCGCGTCAGGAACGGCACCGGCAGGCCGCGGGCCTTCGCCGAGCCCTCGATCAGACGGCAGAGGGCCTGCTCGACCGTCTCGGTCGCGCCCTCGGCGGCCGCACGGGCCGATCCTGGGGTGACAGCGCCGACGAGGAGGAGCGCGAGCAGGGCGGCGGAGAAACGGCAAAGGAGCGAGGTCACGGTCGGGTTGTAGAGCGTGTGGGCCGACGATCAATTACAAACGCCCCCGACCGCGTCGCATCCGCGTTCGCCGATCCCGCAGGCTCACGCTATAACGCTCAGGGTTGCGACCTCCGCCCCGCTGCAGAACAGGCTTCGATGCCCGAAACGCTCCTCGACGTTCAGGACCTGTCGGTCGCCTTCCGCTCGCGGGAGCGCGAGACCCGCGCCGTGGACCGGGTGAGCTTCACCATCACGGCCGGCGAGACGCTGGCCCTCGTCGGGGAATCCGGCTCGGGCAAGTCGGTGACCGCCCTCTCGATCCTGCGACTCCTCGACGGCAGTGCCACCCATCCGGGCGGCCGCATCCTGTTCAAGGGCGAGGACCTGCTGACCCTGCCGGAGAAGCGGCTCCGCGGCATCCGCGGCGCCGACATCACCATGGTGTTTCAGGAGCCGATGACCTCCCTGAACCCGCTCCACGCGATCCAGCGGCAGATCGGCGAGGTGCTGGAGGTGCATCGCGGCCTCTCCGGCCGCAAGGCGCGCGCCCGCATCCTCGAACTGCTCGAACTCGTCGGGCTGCGCGACGCCGAACGGCGCCTCAACGCCTATCCGCACGAGCTCTCGGGCGGACAGCGCCAGCGCGTGATGATCGCCATGGCGCTCGCCTGCGAGCCGGACCTGCTGGTGGCCGACGAGCCGACCACCGCCCTCGACGTCACGGTCCAGGCCCAGATCCTCACCTTGCTGGCCGACCTGCAGAAGCGCCTGGGCATGGCGATGCTGTTCATCACCCACGACCTCGGCATCGTGCAGCGCATCGCCGACAACGTCTGCGTGATGCTTGCCGGTCGCGTGGTCGAGGCCGGCCCGGTCGCCGAGATCTTCGCCCGGCCGCAGCACGACTACACCCGCCGCCTCCTCGCCTCGGAGCCGAAGGGCCGGGCCAACCCGGTGCCGGCCGACGCCGCCCCCCTGCTGGAGGCCGGCCCGCTCAAGGTCTGGTTTCCGATCCGCGAAGGCCTGCTGCGCCGGACCACCAGCCACGTGAAGGCGGTGGACGGGGTGTCGCTTCGGGTCCGGGCCGGGGAAACCGTCGGGGTCGTCGGCGAATCCGGTTCGGGCAAGACCACGCTCGGCCTGGCGCTCCTGCGCCTCACCGGCTGCGAGGGCCCGATCGTGTTCCTCGGTCGCTCCATCGCCGGCCTGCCGCCCGCCGCCATGCGTCCGATCCGGCGTGACATGCAGGTGGTCTTCCAGGACCCCTACGGCTCGCTCTCGCCGCGAATGACGGTGGCGGACATCGTCGCCGAGGGTTTGGTGGTCCAGGGGGCGGTGAGGACGCGGGCCGAGCGGCAGGCGGTGGTCGCCAAGGCGCTCGGCGACGTCGGGCTCGATCCGGCGACCATGAACCGGTACCCGCACGAATTCTCCGGCGGGCAGCGGCAGCGCATCGCGATCGCGCGCGCCATCGTGCTCAAGCCGAAATTCGTCGTGCTGGACGAGCCGACCTCGGCCCTCGACCGCTCTGTCCAGGCCCAGATCGTCACCCTCCTGCGCGACCTCCAGCGCGAGCGTGGGCTCGCCTACCTGTTCATCAGCCACGACCTGAAGGTGGTGCGGGCTCTGGCGAACTACGTGCTGGTGATGCAGAACGGCCAGGTCGTCGAGGAGGGGCCGGCCGAGGACATCTTCGCCGCGCCGAAGACCGCCTACACCCAGGCGCTGTTCGCCGCCGCCTTCGATCTCCAGAGCGACACCGTCGCCGATCCGATTCCGGCCTGAAGGGGACGGGCATGCCGCGCGCCTTCCTCATCGTCCTGGATTCCGTCGGCATCGGCGGCGCGCCGGATGCCGATCGCTACGGCGATGCCGGGTCCGACACGCTCGGTCACATCGCCCGCGCCTGCGCCGAGGGGCGCGGCGACCGGGCGGGCCTGCGGCACGGCCCCCTGGCGCTCCCGAACCTGACCCGCCTCGGCCTCGGCCTGGCAGCGCAGGGCGCCACCGGCGCGGTGCCGCCGGGCCTCGAGGCGGTGAGCGACCCGACGGGCGCCTACGGCCACGCGGTGGAGGTGGCCGCCGGCAAGGACACGCCCTCGGGTCATTGGGAGATTACCGGCGTGCCGGTCCGCGAGCCCTGGGGCTACTTCCCCGTCGCGGTCCCGACCTTCCCGGCCGCGTTGACGGAGGCGCTGATCGCGCAAGCCGGCCTGCCCGGCATCCTCGGCAACTGCCATGCCGCCGGGGTGGCGATCATCGACGGCCTCGGCGCCGAGCACGTCCGGACCGGCATGCCCATCTGCTACACCTCCGCCGACAGCGTGTTCCAGATCGCGGCACACGAGGAAAGTTTCGGGTTGGAGCGGCTCTACGCCACCTGCCGGATCGCCCGCGACCTCTGCGACGCCTATCGGGTCGGCCGCGTCATCGCCCGCCCCTTCGTCGGCGGCGCGCAGGGGGGATTCCGGCGCACCGCCAACCGCAAGGACTACGCGGTCGAACCGCCCGGCCGGACGCTCCTGGACGTGCTCCAGGCCTCGGGACGGAGCGTCGTCAGCGTCGGCAAGATCGGCGACATCTTCGCCCATCGGGCGACCGGGCAGGAGATCAAGCCCGGCAGCAACGCCGCCTGCCTTGACGCCGCGCTGACAGCCTTCTCGGCGTTGCCGGAGGGCGGCCTCGTCTTCCTCAACCTCGTCGATTTCGACACCGAGTACGGCCACCGCCGGGACGTGCCCGGTTACGCCGCCGAACTCGAGCGCTTCGACGCCCGGCTGCCCGAGGTCCACGCCGTCCTGCGTCCCGGCGACCTCTGCATCATCACCGCGGACCACGGCAACGATCCGACCTGGGGCGGAACCGAGCACACCCGGGAACAGGTTCCCGTGCTGGCCTTCGGCCCCGGCGTCACGCCGGGATCGATCGGTCGACGCGAAACCTTCGCCGATCTGGGCGCGACCCTCGCACGGCATCTCGGAGTCGCACGCCTCGATGCGGGAACGGGCTGGAACTGACGGACAAGGGGGATCACCATGCGGGACGAGGACGACCGAGCCATCCGACAGGCCATCGCTCACCGGGTCGGGGAGCCGTTGGACACGCTGTCGGTCGAGGATCTCGACGAGCGGATCCAGTTGCTGCGGTCCGAGATGGAGCGCCTGGAAGCCGCGCGCCATGCCAAGAAGGCGGCGCTGGAGCGTGCGGACTCCCTCTTCCGGCTCTAGAGTTTGTCGGGGATGGGTGGGAACCGGTCATCCCGAGAAGCCGACTGTGGTGCGGGGAATCAAGGCGCTCTCTGGCGCAAGATGAGCCTCAGAAACACTTGGGCCTCGCGCGAAGGAATTGCTCCGAAGTTACATTTTCAACGAAGGAATTTCCGCTCTCCCCCAAATGGGGGATGAAGGTCTTCCAACCCCGCGCTTGAATGTCGCAACACAAAAAAGCGAGGGCGGTCATGCTTGATAGATGGACGATGGCGCCATGGATGCGCCGGCGACTTGCCCGGCACGTGCGTCGGGGTACGAGTGATCGCATGATCGCGTGCCTCATCAATCCGGCGCCCGGCTCCGTGTCCGAGAGTGTCGCGCCGCCCGCGCAGAGAGCTGAAATCACCGTCGAGTACGATCTTTCGAACGTCATCCTGTTCCGCGCGCTCGCGGCGAACCGGGCGGGCGCGGGCCGGGACGCCCGCTGACGCCGCGGTCAGCGGATCAGGCTGAAGCCCGAGATCAGCCGGGCCAGATCGACCTGACGGGTGACGCCTGTCTTGGCGAAGATCGCCTTGACCTGACTGCGAATAGTTTCCGGCCGCACGCTCTGCTGAACGGCGAGGATCGAGATGGTCGCGCCGTCCGCGATGCCCCGCGCGATCCGTGCCTCGGCGGCCGTGAGGTCGAACAGTCCCGACAGCAGTTCGGTGCCCGGCACGGGACGCGGCAGGACGGGGGCCGCCACCATCAGCATGGTACCGCCACCGAAGACGTCCTGGGCCTGACCGCGCATGGGCAGCAGGTGGAGCACCATGGCGGGATGGTCGTCGTCGGCCGGGATCGGGATCGAGCGCGCCGCCTGGGCCCGCTGTCCGGCGAGCACGTCCGCCATCAGGGCATCCGCGCCCGGATGGGCAAGGGTGACCCGCTCACGCTGATCGCGCACCACGCGCGGCACCAGGCCGGCGAAGCCCGCATTGCGTTCCTGCAGGCGCCCATCGGGCGAAACCACGGCCGCCGGGAGGCCCATGACCTCCAGGGCCCCCACCGCAGCGCGCGCCCGCTCCAGCTTCAAGCGGGCCGAGACCAGGGCCGCGCGACCGAGATGCGGCCGCAGGGAGTCGAGGATCGCCGTCGCGGACTGCGGGACCGGGCCATCCTTGTAGCGACGCTCGATGCTGAAGATCAGCGTATCGCCGGTGGTGAGCGGGCAGGCCGTGGCCGCACCCCAGCCCAGACCGCGCGGACGCAGGAATTGCTGGATCAGGACGTCCTGCTCCAGTTCGGCCTGGGTGTAGACGTCCTTCTCGCGGACGAAGCCCGCATGCCGGGCGCCGAGGAGCTTCGCCGTGCGCTGGCCGGCGCTGCTCCAGCCCCCGGCGGCGAAATCGGCCATGACCTGATCGAGGGACTCGCTGTTGATCCAGCGATGGGATTCGAGGTCGGCCGCGATCAGGACCGTTCCCTGGGCTCCGGCGATGTCGGCGAGCTGATCCAGGACCGCCGGCCAGAGTTCGGGGAGGATCGCAGCCTCGTAGATGAGGTCCGTCAGGGTTTCGAATTCACCCTGTCCCGAGGACTCCCGCACGGCCAGTGACCCACATCCCAGGGTGTCTATTTCGTAAAGACCATACAGCCAAAGTTTCCCGTTCGCCACGGGTATTTGTGGCAAATTCCCGTGATCTGCCCGCTGGATACGGGGCACCCGACGTGATTTCGTCGGTGTGGCGTTGGGGAAGTCTCGTCAGCCGATCCCTTCGTGTTAGGGGAATAGGAGACGGGGAACCTTCAGCCGACACGACCAGTCATGTCGAGTCGGAGCGGGGGCGGGGAGTGTGGCGTGCGGCATTGGCGCGAAGGACCGGGTGACCGGCGAAGCTACCACCACGGCAACCTCAAGGAGGCGCTGATCGAGGCTGCGCGCCGCTTCATCGCCGAGCGCGGCATCGGCGGCTTCACGCTGGTGGATGCGGCCCGCCTCGTCGGCGTCACGCCGGCGGCGCTCTACCGCCATTTCCGCGGGCGGGAGGCGCTGCTCGAAGAGGTGGCGGGACGAGGGTTTGCGGACTTGGCCGAGCGGCTCGCCCGCGCCCTGACCGCGAAGGGCACGCCGCTGGAGCGGTTCACCCGGATGGGCGAGGCCTACCTGGCCTTCGCCGAGGAGGAGCCCGGCTACTACGCGGCGATCTTCGAGACCCGCGGCCTCGCCGCCGCCGTGCCGAACGCGGTGCCGAGCGCGCGCCCGAGCCCGTTCGACCTGCTCGTGGAAGCCCTCCAGGCGACCTTCCCGGAGGGGTTCGGCGGTGTCGCGCCCCGGTTTATCGCGCTCGAGGTCTGGGCGCTGGCGCACGGCCTCGCGACCCTGTCCGCGTCCGGGCACCTGCCGAAATCCGCCGGCATGCCGGACAAGTACGAGCTGCTGCGCGCCGGCGTGCTGGCTCTCGTCCACGGCGCCGCGTCGGGCGGGCGGACGCGCGAACAGCCCTGACCGGATGGGCGCCCCTTGAAAGCGTGCACGTCCATCCGCAAGTGAATGTCGTTCACATTTACATTGGAGCCGTGAGCCGTGAGCTTCTCTTCCTCTCCCTTCACCACCGGGAAGGTCTGCCGTAGCGGCCCCTTCCCCAAGCGATCCCTGGAAATCGGCGCCATCGTCGTCGCCTTCGTCTATTGGTGGCCCCTGGCCGCCGCTTACATCGCCTGGAAGGTCGCGGGCTATCCTGCGCTCAGCGAGTTGCGGGGCCTCGCCGGCCGCGGCCTCTCGTGGAACGCGGGAGCCACCCGCTCGCGCTTCGCCGCGGCGTTCGAGGCGGCCAATGGCGGCAACACCGGCAACCTCGCCTTCGACGCCTACCGTCGCAGCGAGATCGAGCGGCTCGACGCCCAGCGCCGTGCCCTCCAGGAGGAGAGCCGCGCCTTCGCCGAGTTCGTCGAGGAGCTGAAGCGGGCCAAGGACCGCGAGCAGTTCGACGCTTTCATGCAGAAGCGCCGCAGCGCGGACACGACCCGCTCGGTCTGAGCGGCGGTCTTCACCTGACCATCGGGGCTTCCGGCGCAGGCCGGGAGCCCCTTTTTCGTGGAAGCGGCCCCCGCCATGGCCCTCGCTCGGACTGCTGCGATGCTCTAGAAAACCGGTCTCGGTCTTGCCTGGGTCTCCCCCGCGCCGTCGATCAGACCTCGGCCCAGGAATTTGGCAGCAGACCCCGGCCCATGGAGTTCCAGCGATGCAGGCAGCCGCCGCGACCGTCCGGGTGGTCGACCACCCCCTCGTCCAGCACAAGCTGACCCTGCTGCGCCAGCGCGAGCGCTCGACCAAGGGCTTCCGCCAGATCCTCAACGAGATCGGCATGCTGCTGGCCTACGAGGTCACCCGCGACCTGCCCCTGGAAACCGTGACGATCGAGACGCCGATCCAGTCGATGGAGGCGCCGCAGATCGCCGGCAAGAAGCTGGTCCTGGCACCGATCCTGCGCGCCGGTGTCGGCTTCCTCGACGGCATGCTGTCCCTGGTGCCGTCCGCCCGCGTGGCGCATGTCGGGCTCTACCGTGATCCCGAGACCCTGGAAGCGGTGGAATACTACTTCAAGGCGCCCTCGGACCTGGTCGACCGCACGGTCCTGGTACTCGATCCGATGCTGGCGACCGCGAACTCGGCGGTGGCGGCGATCAACCTGCTGAAGCAGCGCGGCGCGCAGGACCTGCGCTTCGTCTGCCTGCTCGCCGCGCCGGAGGGCATCGCCCGGCTCCAGGCCGCCCACCCGGACGTGCCGGTCTGGACCGCGGCCATCGACAGCCATCTCAACGACCACGGCTATATCGTCCCGGGCCTCGGCGATGCCGGCGACCGAATGTACGGCACCCGCTGAGGCAGCGCCCGGGCGGCGCGACCTTGCCAAGCACCGTCCGGGCGGCACATGACGGGGCTTCCAGGAGGAGACCCCGATGACAGCCAGCCTGCCCGAGACCATGCGACAGATCCGCTTCAAGGGCGCCGGCGGGCCGGACGTGCTGGCCCTGGAGACGGTGCCCCTGCCGCAGCCCGGGCCCGGTCAGGTGCTCATCGAAGTGGTCGCCGCCGGGATCAACCGGCCGGACATCCAGCAGCGCGAGGGTAAGTACCCGCCGCCGAAGGGGGCCACCGAGATCCCCGGCCTCGAGGTCGCCGGCCGCATCGTCGCCCTGGGTGAGGGCGTCTCCGGCGTCGCGATCGGCGACGCGGTCTGTGCCCTGGTGATCAGCGGCGGCTATGCCGAGTTCGCCGTGGCCGAGATCGGCCAGTGCCTGCCGAAGCCGTCGTCGCTTTCTCTGATCGAGGCCGGCGGCCTGCCGGAGAACTACTTCACCGTCTACAGCACGGTGATCGAGCGTGGGCGCCTCAAGCCCGGCGAGTCGTTCCTCGTCCATGGCGGATCGAGCGGCATCGGCTCGACCGCGATCCAGATCGCCAAGCATCACGGCGCGCGGGTCTTCGCCACCGCCGGTTCGGCCGAGAAGTGCGCCTTCTGCCGCGACCTCGGCGCCGAGGCGGCAATCAACTACCGCGAAGCCGACTTCGCCGAGGAGGTGAAGCGGCTCACCGACGGCAACGGCGTCGACGTCATCCTCGACATGGTCGGGGCGCCTTACCTCGCCAAGAACCTTTCGGCCCTGGCGATCGAGGGGCGCCTCGTGCAGATCGCCTTCATGCAGGGCTACAAGGTCGATGCCTTCAGCATGACCCCGATCATGATGAAGCGCCTCACCTTTACCGGCGCGACGCTTCGGGCGCGTCCGAAGGCCGAGAAGGCGGCGATCGCCGAAGGCCTGGCCCGGGATGTCTGGCCGCTGCTGGAGGCCGGGACGATCCGCCCGATCATCCACGCCACCTTCCCGCTGGAAGAGGCCCGTCAGGCGCACGAATTGATGGAATCGAGCGCCCATCTCGGCAAGATCATGCTGGTCACCGGCCGCTAGGCCGAACCTCTGCGGGAACTCCGCTCTCGACCCTCGCGTTTCAGACCCGAGCAGGAAGCACGAGCCGAATTCATGGGAATCGGTGCTCGGGTCGAAACATCGGTCTTCAGGACCGTTCAAGCGAGGATCGCATGGCAGAGAAACTACACGGTCAGGAAGCCCGGCAGGGCAATCGCGGCAAGCCGGTGCTCTACGTGCTCGTGGCCAGCCTCGTGCTGCTCGCGATCGCCATCACCGGCCTGATGACCTGGCAGGGCGCGAATTCGCCCAAAGACTATGCCAGCCAGAGCCAGGACGCCTCCCGCCAGGAGGTGACGGGCTCCGTGAAGGGGTCGTCCAACGCCACCTCGTCGTCGAACACCGGTTCGGTGCCGGCCGCGAACCCGGCTTATCCGAGCCCGGCCCAGCCGGCCGCGAACGGCAACAAGCAGTAACAGCGAATTGCCCGTGCCGGTCCGCTTCAGCGGGTCGGCACGGGCGTCTCGCCGCGATAATCGTAGAACCCGCGCTTGGACTTGCGTCCGAGCCAGCCGGCCTCGACGTATTTCACGAGCAGCGGACAGGGCCGGTACTTCGAATCGGCCAGCCCCTCGTAGAGCACCTGCATCACCGACAGGCAGGTATCGAGGCCGATGAAGTCGGCGAGCTGCAGCGGACCCATGGGGTGGTTCGCGCCGAGACGCATCGCCGTATCGATCGACTCCACCGAACCGACGCCCTCATAGAGCGTGTAGATCGCCTCGTTGATCATCGGCAACAGGATACGGTTGACGATGAAGGCCGGAAAATCCTCCGACATCGTCGATGTCTTGCCGAGCTTGGCGATGAAGGCCTTGGCCGATTCGTAGGTCGGATCTTCCGTGGCGATGCCGCGGATGAGCTCGACGAGCTGCATCACCGGCACGGGATTCATGAAGTGGATGCCGATGAAGCGCTCCGGTCGGTCCGTCGAGGCGGCGAGGCGCGTGATCGAGATCGACGAGGTGTTGGTGGCGATCAGCGCGTCGGGCTTCAGCGAGGCGCACAGCGTGCTGAAGATCTGGCGCTTGGTCGATTCGTCCTCGGTGGCCGCCTCGATGACGAGATCGCAGGGCGCGAGGTCGTCGAAGCTCTCCGCCGCCACGATCCGGGACACTGCGCTGCGGCGCTGATCGTCCGCGATGGTGCCCTTGGCCACCTGCCGCGCGAGATTGCCGTCGACGGTGGCGAGGCCGTTGTGAATGCGGGTTGGGTCGCGGTCGTTCAGGCGGACGTCGAGCCCCGCCATCGCGCAGACATGTGCGATGCCGCTGCCCATCTGCCCGGCGCCGATGATGCCGACCGTCCTGATATCGATGCCCATCGTCTGCACTCGCACCCCTGGAGCGTCCCGCCGTGACGATCCGGGCCCCGCCCGGCCGCCGGGGGCGCCCGCCTCGCTTATAACGTTTCGCGGTCGCAGCGTCCTAGAGCATTTCCACGCTGGGAGGCCATCCGTCCCGGTCGGCCGATCCGCGCCTCGCGCACCGGCCGTCCGTGACCGCTCGGTCTCAGCCCTTCGCTTTGGCGATCTCGGACTGCAGCTCGGGAACGATCTGGAACAGATCGCCCACGAGGCCGTAATCCGCCACCTGGAAGATCGGCGCGTCCTCGTCCTTGTTGATGGCGACGATGACCTTCGAGTCCTTCATGCCGGCGAGATGCTGGATCGCGCCCGAGATGCCGACGGCGACGTAGAGGTCCGGTGCCACGACCTTGCCGGTCTGGCCGACCTGCCAGTCATTGGGGGCATAGCCCGCATCGACGGCGGCGCGTGAGGCGCCCACGGCAGCGCCGAGCGTATCGGCCAGGGGCTCGATCAGCTCCTTGAACTTGTCCGAGGAGCCGAGCGACCGGCCGCCGGAGACGATGATCTTGGCGGCGGCCAGCTCGGGACGGTCGGACTTGGCGATCTCCTCGCCCTTGAAGCTCGATTTGCCCGAAGAGGCAGCCGTCTGCACCGACTCGATCGCCGCGGCCGCGCCACCCTCGCCGGCGGGCTTGAAGGCCGCCATGCGGACGGTGATCACCTTCTTGCCCGCACCCGCCTGCACGGTTTGGATCGCGTTGCCGGCGTAGATCGGGCGCTCGAAGGTGTCGGGCGAGACCACGCTGATGATGTCGGAGATCTGAGCGACGTCGAGGAGGGCGGCCACCCGCGGCAGCACGTTCTTGCCGGTGGTGGAGGCCGCTGCGACGAGGTTGTCGTAGGGCTCTGCCAGGGAGACGACGAGCGCGGCAGTCGGCTCGGCGAGGAGGTGATCGTAGGCCGCGTCCTCGGCCAGCAGTACCTTCTCGACGCCGTCGAGCTTGGCCGCGGCCTCGGCGGCGGGGCGGCTGCCGGCACCTGCCACGAGGGCGTGCACGGATCCGCCCAGGGCGACGGCGGCCGTCAGCGCCTTCAGGCTCGCGTCGCGGACCGCGCCGTTGTCGTGCTCGATGAGGAGTAGGGTGGCCATGGTGTGCGAACCTCGAAATCGATCAGCAGGAGGGTCCCGGACCCCGTCTCACCCGCCGCGTCGACGCGGCGGGCTCTTGAAGCCATCGGCTGGGCGGCGTCTCAGAGGACCCCGGCCTCGCCCTTCAGCTTCTGCACGAGTTCGGCCGGGGATCCGACCTTGATGCCGGCCTTGCGCCCGGCGGGCTCGACGGTCTTGAGCACGGTGACCCGCGGGGTCACGTCGACGCCGAGCGCATCGGGGGCCAGCTCCTCGAGAGGCTTCTTCTTGGCCTTCATGATGTTGGGCAGCGAGGCGTAGCGCGGCTCGTTGAGACGCAGGTCCGTGGTGACGATGGCCGGCAGGGTCAGGCTCACGGTCTGGAGGCCGCCGTCGATCTCGCGCGTGACGTCGATCGAGCCTTCGCCGAACTCCAGCTTGAAGGCGAAGGTGCCCTGGGGCCAGTCGAGCAGGGCCGCCAGCATCTGGCCGGTCTGATTCGAATCGTCGTCGATGGCCTGCTTGCCGAGGATGACGAGGCCGGGGGCCTCCTTCTCGACCAGGGCCTTCAGGATCTTGGCCACCGCCAGCGGCTCGACCACGCCGTCGGTCTTCACCAGGATCGCCCGGTCGGCGCCCATGGCGAGGGCGGTGCGAAGGGTCTCCTGCGCCTGCTGCGGACCGATGGAGACGGCGACGATCTCGCTGACCTTGCCCTTCTCCTTCAGGCGAATCGCTTCTTCGACGGCAATCTCGTCGAAGGGATTCATCGACATCTTGACGTTGGCGAGGTCCACGCCCGAACCGTCGGCCTTGACCCGGATCTTGACGTTGTAGTCGACGACCCGCTTGACGGGCACCAGAACCTTCATGGCGTTCACAATCCTCCGCGCGGATAATATTTTTCGACCAGGCCGGCGCGGCGCGCAAAGGAACTCCGGGACACCCGGAGGTCCAGAACCCTGGTCATTGAGGCGGCGGACCGTAACGGCCTCATTTCCGCCTTGTCAACGCGCCCCGCAGCCGCCTGTCCGGGCGGGGGTCTTCGCAGACCGACGACCGGCCGCGTGGGTTCGGGTTCGCAGCCCGGTGGTATTCCGAATGCCTGCGCCTCAGCGGTTTTGACCCGGTACCCAGAGCACGTCGTCGGCGCCGTTCGCATTGGCGGTCCGGCTCGCCACGAACAGGAAATCGGACAGCCGGTTGAGGTATTGGAGTGCCTCGGGCGAGACGATCTCGCCCTCGGTGGCGGCCAGGGCCACCGCCAGCCGCTCGGCCCGCCGGCAGATCGTGCGGGCGAGGTGGAGGGCGGCCGAGGCCGGCGAGCCCCCGGGCAGCACGAAGGACTTCAAGGGCGAGAGGTGGGCGTTCAGCGCGTCGATGTCGCGCTCGACCCGCTGCACCTGGGCGGCCACGATCCGCAGCGGCTCGTATTTCGGCGGCTCGGCGCTTTCCGGGGTCGCGAGGTCGGCGCCGAGGTCGAACAGGTCGTTCTGAATCGCGCCCAGCATCGCGTCGAGGCGCGAGTCCGCATGCAGCCGCACGAGCCCGATGCACGCATTGGTCTCGTCGACGGTGCCGTAGGTCTCGATCCGCAGATCCGCCTTGGAGCGCCGTTCGCCGCTCGCCAGGGCGGTCGATCCCTTGTCGCCGGTGCGGGTGTAGATGCGGTTGAGGGTAACCACGATGGCGTCCGATCCTGAGCGGGGCCGGCAAGAAACGCCGGCAGGAGCGGGAACCTAGCGCAGTTTGCCGCCGCTGGGAGTCGCGGAATCGGAACGCGAAGGGCCGGCCCCGCATCGGCGGAACCGGCCCTCGAAGCTCACACGAAAGGCGAGCGCAGCGAACTCAGAAGGTGTAGCCGAGCTTGCCGCCGAAATTGGTCAGGCCGCGGTTGTTCGCGCAGAGGCCCGCATTCGACATGTGCTCGACGGTGGCCATGACGCTCCAGTGCTCGGTGAGCCGGAAGCCGAGGGCGGCCGCCTCGCGGAACAGCGGATTGCAGCCCAGCGTGTTGAACCCGGCCGGCGCCGTCGGCTTCGGCCCGGTGTAGCCGTTATGGGCGCCGGCGCCGAAGAAGCCCTCGAGGAAGACGATGTTGTTCAGGGTCTGCGGGAAGAGGTCCACGGTCCAGGTCGCGCCGATATAGGCGTAGCTGGTGCGGCCCCCAAAGTTGTAGCTGCCGCCGACGGTGGCCCGGGGCACGAAGGCCTGCCAGAAGGGATCGACGCTCACCAGCGGCTTGGAGAAGAGAATTTCGCCGTTGATGTTGCTGGTGTTGTGCTCGGCGCTGCCGGGATCCTGCACGGCGCCGCCGATGCGGACCTCCGAGACGATGCTCAGGGGCTTCACCGGGCTGACATAGGCGGCCGGCGGCGCGGACGGGAAGTCGGCGGCCTGGACCGGCATGGCCGTGGCGAGCACGACGGCGGCGGCAGCAAGGCGAAGCGAGGTGGACTGCATCGAGATGGTTCCGGTTTGACCGGGCATGTCTAGCAGGCCGCTCGCGGCATCGGCAGGCGTCGGAGGCCTCGCGACAGCGATAGCTGTGCGGTGAGACCTCCTGGCCACACTCGCCGGCCGCACCTGCCCCGTTGGCGCTGCTCAGGCTGCCGGCGCGGGCGCCGTCGCACCGGTGTCGCCCTGCCGATGCCAGACATACCAAGCCAGGAGCGCGACCGGCACGCCGATGAGCGAGGTCGCCACGAAGAACCAGGCGAAGCCGGTCGACTCGATCACGAATCCGGACGCCCCCGCCAGCAGGCTGCCGGGGAGGGCGCAGAGGGAGGTCAGGAGGGCGTACTGGCTCGCCGCGTGCTCGGTGGCCACGAGGGTGGACATGAAGGTGATCAGCACGATCGAGGCGATCGCGTAGGCGAAGCTGTCGATGCTCACCGCGATGGCGAAGGTCCAGAAGGCGTTTCCGCCGTCTCCGCCGTGCAGCGCCAGGTAGGCGAGGCTGAGATGCGAGGCCGAACCGAACACCGTGCCGGCGAGCAGGCTCGCCATCATGCCGATCCGCGGGACCACGTAACCGGCCAGGACGGTGCCCGCGAGGGCGACGCCGAAGCCGAACAGCTTCGTCACCGTGGCGATGTCGGTGTTCGAGTAGTGCAGGCTCTTGAACAGCGGCATCGCCATGGCGCTGGCGACGTAGCCGGGCATGCGGAAGCCGGCCACCAGCAGAAGGATCGGGATCGCCAGGGGCCCGAGGCGGCGGACCAGGTCCCGGATCGGTGCCACGATGGTCTCGACGAAGCCGGGATGGTCGTGGGACGCGGTCCGGTCTGAATCCGGCTCCGGCGCGAGGAGGGCGGCGATCACCCCCGGCGCCATCGCGACCACCATGCAGAGGTAGGCCGCCCGCCAGCCATAGGCATCGGCGAGGTAGAGCGCGCCGGCGCCGGCCACGAGCGTCCCGATGCGCCAGCCGATCTCGGCCCAGGACGACATCAGCGCCTGGCGCTCCGCCGGCGCCACGGTGATGCGCCAGCCGTCGATGACCACGTCCTGGGTCGCCCCGGCGAATCCGAGCGCGAGGGAGAACGCGATGGTCCAGGCGAGCCAGTGCCCGGGATCGCCGAAGGCGACGCCGGCGAGCGCCAGCATCACACCGAGCTGCGAAACGATGATCCAGCCCCGGCGCCGGCCGACCAGGCGGCTGATCAGGGGCGCGTCGTAGCGGTCGAGGAAGGGGGCCCAGAGAAACTTGAATTTATACGCGAGGGTCAGCTCGCTCATCAGTCCAAGGATGCCGATCGGCACCTTGGCCTCCGACAGCCACGCCGATTGCGTGACGTAGACGAGGAGGAAGGGAATCCCGGAGCTGAAGCCGAGCCCCAGCATCGCGGCGATGCGCCGGTCGAGGACCGACCTCAGGAACGCAGCGGCGCCCATCGACCCGGGATCAGGCCGAGCGCCACCAGACCACGCCCATGATGAAGATGATCGCCACGAACTGCAGCAGCACGCGCAGGCGCATGAGCTTCTGCGAGAGGTTGGCGCTGCCCCCGCGCATCATGTTGAACAGGCCCAGGAACAGGACCACCGCCACCGCGACGCAGGCGAGGAGCACGAGAGAGTTGGAGGAGATCACGGCGTCAGGTCTCGTGGCTGTCGGGTCGGAAATCGTCACCCCTCATATGGGCTCCTCCGGTGGAGGAGCCCAGGGGGGCAGGTCGGTGCGTCAGTTGCGGCGCAGGAGGCGCTCGAAGTAGTCGAGCTCCTCGCGCGGGCGGCTCGGGTCGCCGAGCTTGCGCCGCAGCTCCTCCATGATGCGTCGGGTGCGCTGCACGGCGGATTCGTCGGCCGTCGGCACCCGGGCATTGCCGTTGGTCATGTCGCGGCCCTTGGTCGGGCGGCCCAGGGGATCGTCGTCGCGGTTGCCGGCCTGGCCCTGCTGGCTCGGCTTCTCGCCTCCCTCGCCCTCGCCTTTTCCTTCGCCCTCACCCTCGCCCTCGGCCATTTCCTGCATCTGCTTCTGCATGCCTTCGGCGCCCCGCTTGAGGCCGTCCAGGGCCCGACCCTGGGCGTCGACCGCCTCGCCGTCCTTGCCCTGGCCGAGGGCCCCCTCGGCCTCGCGCATCGCCTCCTCGGCGTCCGACAGGCCTTCCTCGCCCTGCATGCCGAGGTCCTTCATGCCGCGCTGCAGGTTCTCCAGGCGCTCGCGGAGGGCCTGCTGGCGCTGGCCGGCGCCGCCCTTCTGGCCCTCGCCCTTCTGACCCTGCTCACCCTTGCCCTGCTGCCCTTGTCCCGGCTGGCCTCTCTGGCCTTCGCCCTGCTGGCCGGGCTGACCGCGCTGCGGGCGCTGGCCGCGCGGACCCTGGCCCTGCTGGCCGCGCTTGTCCTGCCCGTCCTTGAAGGTCTCGTCGCGCAGGTCCTGCTGCTCGCGGGAGAGCTTGTCGAGCTCATCGGCCTGCTTGCTCATCTCGCGACTGTTGGGATCGGACTTGCCGCCGGGCTCCGCGGTCTGGAGATTCTCGAGGATCTCGCGGAGCTGGTCGAGGAGGCGCTGGGCCTCGGCCGTGTCACCGCGCTTCATGGCCTCGGCCATGTCGTTCAGCATCTTGTTGAGGTCGTCCGGCGTCACCGTCTTGGCGTTCGCGTTCGGCGGGCTCTTCTCGGCCTGGGGCTTCCCGTCCTTGCGCTGGCGCTCGGCCATGCCCTTCATGAACTTGTCGAGGGCCTGTTTCAGGTCCTCCGTCAGCTTCTTGATCTCCTCGTCCGGCGCATTGCGCTCGATGGCCTGCTTGAGGTTGTCCTGGGCGGAGCGAAGGCTCTTCTCGGCATCCGAGAGGTCGCCGTCCTCGATCTTCAGGGCCATCTCCCAGAGGAGGTCGGCGACCTCCATCAGCGCCGCGTCGCTCCGCGCGGCCTTCAGGCGCCGCGAGGCGGCCTTGAGCCCGAGGAAGATGCTGGCCTGCGGCGTGAAGGTGTCGGGCGCGATGAGGAGCGCGTCGAGGGCGGTCTGGACCCGGCCGCGGCTGTCGTCGGGCGCGGTGATCAGGCGCCGGCGTTCCTCGGCCAGCGCGCGCGCCAGCGGCTGGGTGAAGACCCGCGCCGGCAGCGTCACCTCGGCGGTGGCGGTACGTCCCTCCTGCCCGGCGTCGTCCTTCACCACCAGGGTCAGGCGCACCCGGGCGCCGGACCACGGATTGTCGGTGAGGTCGACCAGGGTCTTGGTGTCGTGCTCGCCGGTGGCATCCGCCGGCAGGGCCAGGGAGATCCGCGGGGGCGGCACCAGCGCGCGGGCATGGGCCAGGGGCTCCACCACACCCTCGGCCGACGCGATGCCGTAATCGTCCTTGGCGCGGTAGGTCAGGTTGAAGGTCCCGCGGGCATTCACCTCGAGGGCGTCGATACGCTCCACCTCGGGCGCCGTGTCGGGGATGGTCTCGACCAGGAGATGCTGCGTCGTGCCACCCGCCGTCACGGTCAGGTCGGCGACGCCGCCGGTCAGCTGGAACCGGTCCTCGCGCAGGTCCGCATGGGGCGGCTTGCCGGGCAGGGCTTTCAAGCCGGCATTCGGCGTCAGGACGGCGTCGCCCTGGCCGGCGATCCGAACGATCAGGGTTGCGTTGACGGGCGCGCGCAGGCGCTGCTGCTCGCCGTTCATCGTGACGACCAGGGGCGGCAGCCGGGTGTAGAGGGGCGGATCGATCCAGCCGTCGACGCGGAAGGTCGGGCCGGGCGGGGGCGGCGCCTGCCAGTCGAAGGCGCCGAGGATGCGGGAACGCCATTCCGCGCCGGCCACGAACAGGCTGGCCACGGCCGCGACGATCAGCCCGGCCCGCAGCGCGAAGGGATCGCGCCGCGCCATGGCGGGCCGGGGCGGCGGGGGCTTCAGCCCGGCCACGGCCTCGGCCGCGCGGGCCTGATGCAGCGCCCAGAGCGCCCGCGTCGCAGGGTCGGCGGTGCCGACCGCGAGGGTATCCTCGATGGAGGAGGCGGGATTGTGGGACAGCGTCCCGCCCTTGGCGGCGGCCGCGCGATCGATCCGCGCCAGGGCCTCGCGCCGGGTGTCGCGCCGCAGGCGGGCCAGCGGCAGGAGCGCGGCGACCAGCGCCAAGGCGAAGAGCAGGAGGCCGGCGACGCGGCCGAGCGGCGGCAGGTCGAGCCAGAGCCCAAGCCAGGACAGGGCGAGGAACGCCAGGATCAGCCCGAGGCCGCGCCACAGGATCGGCCAGGCGCGCTCCCAGAGGCCGGCCGCCTGCGAGCGGGCGACCAGTCGGTCGAGCCGCCGGCTCAGCACAGCACCGCCGGTGCCCCGCTCTGGCCCGTTGCTCGTGGAGGTCGCCGGGTCGGCCTCGCCCATCGTGTCTGGCTCCTCGCGCGTCGCATCGGCGTCGCGCCTCCCCGCAAGGCTAGCATGGTGGGGGCGCCAGGCGACGGGGTCAAATCATCCCAGGCCCGAATCCCTCTCCGGTCCGGCGACGTCCGGTCCATGATCTGAACCCGCCGCGTCCCTCGCGTGTTGCAGCCTCACGTTCAGCGCGTTGGAAGGAAGTCCGCCATGGTCGATGTGAAGCCCCTCGTCGATGCCCTCGTGCGCACGCGCCGCGGCCCGCTCGCCGCCGGTGCAGCCCTCGGCGGCCTCGCCCTGGTGGCGGGCCTCGCCGCCCGGGCCCTGCGCGGGCCCATCACGCCCGAGAGCGCCCCGGCGCCCACCGCGCCCGTCGTGAACGAGGACGAAGCCAGGCTCATGCTGCGCGCCATGGTGGCCGCGACCCTGGCCGACGGGATGATCGACAAGGACGAGCGCCAACGTCTCGACGCTGCGGTTCAGGCCTCCGGCCTCGCCAAGGACGGCGCGGCCTGGCTGGAGGCGGAGATCGCCGATCCGGTCGATCTCGACACCATCACGGATGCGGTGAACACGCCCGAGCAGGCGACGCGGATCTACTCCGCGGTGCGGCTCTCCGTCCTGGCGGACACGCTGCAGGAGCGCGAGTTCCTCAAGCGTCTCGCCGAGGCCCTGGACGTTCCGGGCGAGGCGGTCGCGCGCATCGAGGGCGAACTCGCCGCCTGAGGGTCAGCCCTGCGGGCTGAGCCAGTCGGGCATCCGGTCGAGGGCGATCAGGTCCTCGTAGCTCTGGCGCGGACGTACGATGGCGGCCTCGCCGCCGCGCACCAGCACCTCCGGCACGAGGAGGCGGGAATTGTAGGTCCCCGCCTGGACAGCGCCGTAGGCGCCGGCGCTCATCACCGCGATGAGGTCGCCCGGGGCGACCTCCGGCATCTCCCGGGCGAGCGCGATGTAGTCGCCGCTCTCGCAGACCGGTCCAACCACGTCGGCGACGAGGCGCGGCGTCTCGGTCGTGGGTTCCTTCACGGGCCGCAGGCCATGGTAGGCGTCGTACAGGGTCGGGCGGATCAGGTCGTTCATCGCCGCATCGACGATGACGAAGGTCCGGCCCTCGGTGCGCTTCACGTAGATCACGCGGGTCACCAGGATGCCGGCGTTGCCGGCGATCATCCGGCCGATCTCGAAGACCGGACGCAGGCCGAGCGGCGCGAAGTGCGGGCGCAGGATCGCCGACAGGGCCGCCGGCTCCGGCGGCGGCGCGTTGTCGTCGCGGTAGGGGATGCCGAGGCCCCCGCCGAAATCGATGTGGTGGAGCGGATGCCCCTCCGCCATGAGCTCGCGGGCCAACCCGGCTAGGAGGCCGGCGGCGTGGTCGAAGGGGGCCAGATCGGTGATCTGGCTGCCGATATGCATGTCGACGCCGGAGATCGCGAGGCCCGGCAGCGTTGCCGCCTGGGCGTAGACGGCCCGGGCCCGGCCGATCGGGATCCCGAACTTGTTCTCGGACTTGCCGGTCGAGATCTTGGCGTGCGTGCCGGCATCGACGTCCGGATTGACCCGGATGGAGATCGGCGCCGTCAGCCCGAGGCTGGTCGCTACGGCGGAGAGTTGGGCCAGCTCCGGCTCGCTCTCGACGTTGAAGCAGAAGATGCCGGCCTTCAGGGCCGCCGCCATCTCCGCCTGCGTCTTGCCGACGCCCGAGAAGACGATGCGCTGCGGATCGACGCCCGCCGCTAGCGCCCGGCGCAACTCACCCTCGGAGACGATATCCATGCCGGCGCCGAGGCGGGCCAGGGTCGCCAGCACCGCTTGGTTCGAGTTCGCCTTCATGGCAAAGCACACGAGGGCGTCGTCCTCGCCGAAAGCCTTGGCAAAGACCTCGTAGTGGCGTTCCAGCGTGGCGGTCGCGTAGCAGTAGAACGGCGTTCCCACCGTCTCGGCGAGCGCGGTCAGGTCGACATCCTCGGCCCGGAGACGACCGTCGCGATAGTGGAAGTGATGCATCGGTCTGCCTGCGGGCATCCCGCCCGGGGATTTCGGGCCTGCGCGCGGCGCGTCCGGGCGGGCGCACCTTCCTGCACGAGGCCGGGGAGAGGGCTGTGATGACCCGCTTCTATAGCAGCGGATCGAGCAGGAAAGGCTCCTTGGGCACGACGTAGCCGCGCTTGGCGCCGCGGGTGGTCTTCACCGGCGCCTCGGCACCCGAGCCCGGCACCGCCAGGGTGTCGAGTTCGTCCCCGGCCCGGACCGCGTCCGGCTCAGGGGTCGCCGCGCCGCCGCCGAGGCCGACGCTCTGGGGCAGCGCACGCGGACTCGCGACGCCGGGCAGACCGGGGCGCGCCACCGAGCGCGCCGCGGCCGTGCCGGGCGGCGGCTCGAGGGCGCCACGCCGGCCACAGGCCGAAGCGGACAGCGCGATCAGGCCGATCGCGGCGATCGTCGACAGGGGGCGGGCAGGGAAGAACATCAACGCTTGCGATCCGGAACGCGATGGCGGGCAGCATAGCCGTTGCGGCTCGGCGATGCGAGCGAAACGGCTACGCTGTCCCGCGCGGCGTCGGGTTGGGCCTCAGCCCTTCTTCTTGCCGTCCGTCTTCTGGTAGACGTCGATGGCGCGACGGCAGTTCTCCGAGAGCTTGGTCCAGTTGGTCTGGAAGCACTTGTCGAGGGCCGGATCATCGGTGGCGAGATTGCCGCAATAGGTCAGGTAGTCGCCGGTGCAGTACTTCTTCAGGGTCTCGTTCCCGCGCTTCGTCTGAGGGGCGGTCGCGGCCCCTTGCGGCTGGGCCGCCGGCTGGGCGATCGCCGGGGCGATCGAGGCCGTGGCAGCGAGGAGGAAGGCAAGCGACGTGAGCTTAAGGGCCATAGGGGGCGCGGTCCGTCTCAAGAAACAGGGGAATGGGCGATCCGATGAAGCGCCGAGATGGTCGAAACATGGCGCGCGGATGGTCGCCGCGTGGTCAGGCCGCTTTCTACGCCGCGTTTTCCCGTCCGTGCAACGTCCGCGGCGTTTTCCGGCGCACATGACGCGCCGGGTTCGACCCCCGCACCGCGTTCAATTGGAGCGGGCCGGAATCGTGAATGCCGCGGCGGGCGGAAGCCGGTCGCGCTGCATCAGGCTGTCGGCCACATCGGAGATCCGGCGGCGCAGATCGGCGGCCTCGCCCTCGCGGCGCGCCATCACCTCGGCCAGGGCGTCCTCGGCCGCCGTGAGGCTGGCCCGCAGGGTCTCGCGCTCGGCGACCAGGGTCGCGGTCAGGTCGGGGACCTCGGAATGGGGCGCGGCGGGAAGGCTGGCGGCATCCGCCGGGGCAGGGGCGGACCGGGCCGCGATCAGGTCGTCGAGCACCTCCTGATGCGCCTGCTCGAGCACCTGCAGCGTGGCGAGGCCCAGCGCGGTGTCCTGTCGGGCCGCTTCCAGGTCGCGCTCCACGTCGCTGAGGGTGGCGCGGGTCGCGGCCAGGACCGCTTCGCGCTCGCTCAGCGTGGCGTCGCGCGCCTCGATCGTGCGCGTGAGGGCGGCGGCCTCCATGGTCCGGGTGCCGATGGCGGAGAGATCGGCGTGGCGATGGGCCTGAACCGCCTCGACCTTCCGCTCCAGACGCCGCTGGGCCACGGCGAACTGCGCGCGCAGGTAATCCTTCTCGGCGGCGACTTCCGAGATCGAGAGGGGCAGGCGGGCCGCGATGCGGCGCTCCGACAAGCGGGCGGCCCGGGCGTTCACGGCCGGCAGAAGCAACAGGGCGCACAGGCTCGCGGCCAGGAAGCCGAGCGCGAAGATCATCACGGTTTCGATCACGCGGAAACGCTCGCTCAACACGCCGTGGACGACAATGACGACGGACCTGGCCGTCGACCCTCGTCGGCTTGTTTAGCCCATGTCCCCCCGGGATGGGCAAGACGCCCGGGGACACACCCCGGCCGCCTCGCGAATCAGAAGGGATTCCAGGTCGGCTTCGCCGTGAACTTGAGATAGCCGATATTGATGCCGAGGCGCGCGCCGACCCCGGTACGGATCGGTACCACGACGATGTCGTCGGCGGTCACCGCCGTCATCCCGAAGCCGCCGACCAGGTAGGCCGAACCGTCGACGCCGCCGAAGCGGCGATAGAGGCCCGACACGGCGGGCAGGTTGTAGACCAGCATCATCGTGCGGTCGCCGTCGCCGCCGACGTCGAAGCCGATGGAGGGGCCCTGCCAATAGACCCGGCGCTGCCCGGCATTGCGGGTGTAGAGCGTCCCCTCGCCGTAGCGAACGCCGCCCACGATGGCGCCGGACGCTTCCTGGCCGAGAATGTAGCCGTTGGGCTCACCCCAGCGCCGGGTCGCTTCCTCCACCAGCTGGGCGAGGCCGCGGGACATCGAGCCGAAGAAGCGGTGGCCGTTGTCGACCAGCTCCTCGGGACGGAACTTGCCGGGCGCCCCGTCGCTCACCGCGAGGGCGCGGGACGAGACGCCGAGGAGGAGGGCGCCTGCCAACGCGCCGACGACGCTGCGCCGGGTCGCGGGCTCATGCAATGGACGGGCGCGGAGGGCCCGATGGTTCGACGTCATGCCTCGTCCCTCCTGTCTGCCGACACCCACCCGAGGGCGCTATCATCTTGCTAACCGAGACCGCGCTATGGACCGGGCTGTCATCCTAGAGACCGTTCCGGCCGGGGCCGGTGCGTCTCGATACGCGGCGATCATGATGCGAAACAAAGCAACATGTGGTTAACGCGCCGTCACCTGCTTCGCGTCGCCGCGGCCGGCGGGCTGCACGCCACCTGCGCGGGCGCCGCGACCCTGCCGCGGCTGCCCGGGGGCCGGATCGCCCTCGCGGGGTTCGACGCCGTCAGCTACTTCCTCGACGGTCCCGAGGCGGGCCGACCGGCCTACGAGTTCCTCTGGGACAGGCGGACGTGGCGCTTCGCGCGCGCCGCGAACCGGGAAGCCTTTCGCGAAGACCCGGCCGCCTACGCGCCCCGCCTCGGCGGCTTCGATCCGGTCGGCGTCCTCGCGGGCCGCCTCGTAGACAGCGATCCCCTGGTCTATGCCCGCCTGCCGGGCCCGGACGGGACGGACCGGCTCTACCTCTGCCGCAGCGACGCGCACCGGCTGCGCCTCGTCGCCGAGCCGCACCTCGCCGCGGAGGCGGAACTGATTTGGCCGACGCTGAAGGATCAGATCGAGCGGAATTTCCCCGACTGACCGCGCCCGGCGGTCAGATCCGGCGCTCGTCCTGCGGCGCGTGCCGCTCGGCGGGGCGCGTGGAGGGACTGCGCTCGGGCAGGACGAGGTTGGCCGCATAGCTCGCGTCACCGAGGGCGGCGAAGGGGCCGTTGCGGTAGTTCCGGGTGTAATGGCCGTAGGTCATCGGCCGGCCGGCGGGCGCCACGACGCAGCCGCCCGCCACGGTGAGGATGTGGTCGCCGGCGGCCGTATCCCATTCCATGGTCGGGCCGCAGCGCACGTAGATGTCGGCCTCGCCGGCGGCGATGAGGCAAAACTTCAGGGCCGAGGCCGCCGAGCGGGTCGCTCCGACCCGGAGCGCGCCGAGACAGGCCTCGGTCTCGGTGTCGCCGTGCCGGTTGCTGCGCAGGGCCACCAGCCCCTGGTCCGGCCTCGGGCGCACCGCGATCGGCAGGCGCTCGCCGAGATGTCCGTCCCGGATCTCCGCCTCGTAAGCCTGCCCGCCCGCACCCCAGACCCGGTTGAGGCCGGGGGCGGCCAGGGCCGCTGCGATCGGGCGGTCACCCGCGATCAGGCCGATATTGACGCTGTATTCCGCGTTGCCGGCAAGGAAGTCCCGGGTACCGTCGAGGGGATCGACCAGGAAGAAGAGTGGCGCCGGCGGCTGGTCGTAGGACGATTCCTCGGCGATCACGGGAATGCCCGGCCAGTATCGGGCCAGTTCCGCCAGGATGAAGTCCTCGGATTCGGCATCCGCCTGACTTGCCGGCGAGCCGTCGGGCTTGAGCACGTGCGGACAGTCGCCCCCGTGATGCCGCTTCAGGATCTCGCCCGCCCGGCAGGCAATTTCCATCAAGGTAGCCGCAATACGGTCGCGCGTCGGCGCATCGATCGACATGATGGGCACTATGATGCCCGCGCCACCGGCCCTTGTCGACCCGGATCGCGAACGGCCCGGGTGCTTTTCAAAGCTTCCGGCGCCGTCTATCGGTGCCGTTCACGACCGGACGCGGCCCCGAAACGCCTGCGCGGAGCGCACCATGACCCCCCTCAATCTCGACGCCCTCGATCTGTCCGCCCTCCTGTGCTCACGGGTCTGCCACGACGTGATCAGCCCCGTCGGCGCCATCGTGAACGGACTGGAGGTCCTGGAGGATGAGAGCGACACCTCCATGCGCGAATTCGCCCTGGAGCTGATCGCCAAGAGCGCGCGCCAGGCCTCGGCCCGCCTGCAATTCGCCCGCATCGCCTTCGGCGCCGCCGGCTCGGCGGGTGCGTCCATCGACCTCGCCGACGCCGAGAAGGTGTCGCGCGGGATGTTCGTCGACGACAAGACGCAGCTCGCCTGGAGCGCACCGCAGGCGCTCTACCCGAAGAACAAGGTCAAGCTCCTGCTCAACCTCGTGATGATCGCCCAGAGCGCGATCCCGCGCGGCGGTCTCATCGACGTGGTGGTGCAGGGCGACGGCGAGGCGCCGAGCCTCGTGCTCAAGAGCAAGGGCTCGCACGCCCGCATCCCGGCCCACGTGGAAGATATGATCGCCGGGACGCCCGAGAACGGCACCGTGGACGCGCACGGCATCCTGCCGTTCTATGCCGGCCTCGTCGCCCGCGCGGCGGCGATGGACGTGCGCTTCGCGATCGAGGGCGACACCGTCACCATCACGGCGACCCCGACGGCCGCCGCGATCCCGGAGGCGCCGGCCCAGGCGCCCGCGGAGCCGGAGGCCGATCGTCCGTCGGATTCGGAGCCGCCGGAGACGGCGCTGGCCTGAACCGAGCCACGTTTCGGCTCATCGACGGGAGATCGACGAATATTGTCGCGATCTCCCGCTTTATCGTCCGCGGTGAAACCCTTCCCTAACCGGTGAGGGGGCAAAGTCCGTCCTGCACAGACTGTAGTGCGCGTATGGACTGAGTACCCGTCATGGACGACTTGTTGCGTGAGTTCCTGACCGAGAGTGCCGAGCACCTCGACACGGTCGATGCCGAGCTCGTCCGGTTCGAACAGGATCCGAACAATCAGACGATCCTGCGGAACATCTTCCGCCTCGTCCACACCATCAAGGGCACCTGCGGGTTCCTCGGCCTTCCGCGCCTGGAAGCCCTGGCGCACGCCGCTGAGACCCTGATGGGTCAGTTCCGCGACGGCATGCCGGTCACCGGCCCCGCGGTCAGCCTCATCCTCGTCACCCTGGACCGCCTCAAGGCGATCCTGGGCGACCTCGAGGCCACCGGCTCCGAGCCGGCCGGCAGCGACGATGATCTCATCGGCGCCCTGGAGGAGATGGCCTCCGCCCCGATCGCCCCCGCCCCCGCGCCCGTCGCGGACATCAAGCTGCCCGATCCGGTCGTGCGCGAACTGAAGCCCGGCGAAGTCACCCTTGAGGATCTCGAGCGCGCCTTCATGGAAGCCGAGGGTCCCGATCCGTTCGACGTCGCTCCCGCTCCCGCGTCGGAGCCGGTCGCCGCCGCGGCACCCGAGCCGGTGCGCGAGGCGCCCGCCCCGATGCCCGTGAAGGCCCACGAGGCACCCGCGAAATCCGCCGATGCGCCTGCCGCCCCCGAGGGCGAGGGCGGCATCGCGAAGGTCCAGACCATTCGCGTCAACGTCGACACCCTCGAACACCTGATGACGATGGTGTCCGAGCTGGTGCTGACCCGCAACCAGCTCCTCGAGATCGCCCGCCGGCACGACGACTCGACCTACAAGGTTCCGCTCCAGCGCCTCAGCCACGTGACGGCCGAGCTGCAGGAAGGCGTCATGAAGACGCGCATGCAGCCCATCGGCAACGCCTGGCAGAAGCTGCCGCGCGTGGTGCGCGACCTGTCGTCGGAACTCGGCAAGCAGATCGAGCTCGTGATGAGCGGCGCCGAGACCGAGCTCGACCGCCAGGTCCTCGAGGTCATCAAGGACCCGCTCACCCACATGGTGCGCAACTCGGCCGATCACGGCATCGAGTCGGCCGCCGACCGCAAGGCCTCCGGCAAGCCGCTGCGCGGCACGATCCGCCTCTCCGCCTACCACGAGGGCGGCACGATCACGATCGAGATCGCCGATGACGGCAAGGGCCTCGATCTGGCCGCCATCCGCCGCAAGGCCGTCGAGCGCAAGATCGCGAGCCAGGCCGAGGTCGAGCGGATGACCGACGCCCAGGTGGCGAAGTTCATCTTCCATCCGGGCTTCTCGACCGCCGCCGCCATCACCTCGGTCTCCGGCCGCGGCGTCGGCATGGACGTGGTCAAGACCAACATCGAGCTCATCGGCGGTGTCATCGACATCAACACGCAGCTCGGCCGCGGCACCACCTTCACCATCAAGATCCCGCTCACCCTGGCGATCATCGCCGCCCTCATCGTCAAGGCCGGCGAGCAGCGCTTCGCGGTGCCGCAGGTGGCGGTGCTCGAACTGGTGCGGGTCGACAAGGCGACGGCGCAGAAGGTGGAGCGCATCAACGGCTCCCCGGTGCTGCGCCTGCGCGAGCGCCTCCTGCCGATCGTCACCCTCACGGGCGTGCTCGGCCAGGACCAGGCCGCCGATGCCGTCGATTCCGGCTTCGTGGTGGTCGCCCAGGTCGGCCGCCAGCGCTTCGGCATCCTCGTCGACGAGGTCTTCCACACGGAGGAGATCGTCGTGAAACCGATGTCCTCCAAGCTGCGCCACCTGCCGCTCTTCGCCGGCAACACCATCCTGGGCGACGGCGCCGTGGTGCTGATCGTCGATCCGAACGGCATCGCCCAGCAGGTCAGCCAGGGCTCGCAGTCCGGCGCCATCCCGGTCGAGGCCGAGGTCGAGGAGGTCGAGGCGGCTGACGCCAAGGCGACGCTCCTCGTCTTCAAGGGCGGTGCCGGCAGCTACAAGGCGGTGCCACTCTCCCTGGTCACCCGCCTGGAGGAGATCGAATCGGCCAAGGTCGAGTGGGTCGGCGGCCGTCCGCTGATCCAGTACCGCGGCCGCCTGATGCCGCTGGTCCCCGCCGATCCGTCGATCAAGATCCGCACTTCCGGCACCCAGGCCCTGGTGGTGTTCTCCGACGGCGAGCGCGCCATGGGCCTCGTGGTCGACGAGATCGTCGACATCGTCGAGGAGCGCCTCGACGTCGAGATCTCCGCCGACCGTTCGGACCTCATCGGCTCCGCCGTCCTGCGTGGCCGCGCCACCGAGATCATCAACATCGCCCACTTCCTGCCGCTCGCCTACGACGACTGGGCGCGGGGCCCCAAGAAGACGGTCAAGCGCAGCTCGACGCTCCTCCTGGTCGACGACTCGGCCTTCTTCCGCGAGATGCTGAGCCCGGTCCTGAAGGCCGCCGGCTACAGCGTGATCACCGCGGCCAGCGCCGATGAGGCGGTGGCGACCCTGCTCTCCAACGGCCGGATCGACGTGGTGGTGTGCGACCTCGAGATGCCCGGCCGCAACGGCTTCGACCTCGTGGGCGCCATGCGCAAGGTGGAAGGCCGCGTCGCCGGGCTTCCCGTCATCGGCCTCTCCGGCACCATCGGGGCCGAGGCCATCGAGCGGGCGCGGACGCTCGGGATCGCCGACCTCGTGGCGAAGTTCGACCGCAGCGGCCTGATCTCGGCCCTGGCCGAGCTCGACGTCGCCAGCCTCGCCGTCGCCGCCTGACCGGCCCGCCCCCTTCGGAGTCCACGCCCATGATGCAGGCCGCCAACACCAACGCCGCGGAAACCGTCGGCACCCACGACTTCGTCACCGTGTTCGTCGGTGAGACCATGTTCGGTCTCGCCATCGACCGGGTCCACGATGTCTTCATCCCCGCCGGCGTGACGCCGGTGCCGCTCGCCCCGCCGGAGATCGTCGGGCTGCTCAACCTGCGCGGTCGCGTCGTCACCGCCCTGTGCCTGCGCCGCCGCCTCAGCATGGCGCCCCGCACCGGGGACAGCGCCCAGATGGCGATCGGCCTGGAACAGGGTGGCGAGACCTTCGCCCTCATCGTCGACGGCGTCGGCGAGGTGCTCAAGCTCGGGACCGAGACCCACGAGCCGGTGCCGATCAACCTCGATGCCCGCTGGCGCGACCTCACCCTCGGTGTCCATCGCCTCGACGGCCGCCTCCTCGTCATCCTCGACGTCGATGCGCTCCTCGCCTTCGGGACGAACGCCCGCACCGCCGGCGCGGCCTGAGCCCCATCGCAAGGAGAAGGGTCCGATGAAAACCTGCCTCATCGTCGACGACTCCGCCGTCATCCGAAAGGTGGCGCGCCGCATCTTCGAGACCATGAACTTCGAGGTCGGCGAGGCCGAGGACGGCGAGAAGGCCCTCAGCGCCTGCGGCAAGACCATGCCGGACGCGATCCTGCTGGACTGGAACATGCCGACCATGGACGGCTACGACTTCCTGCGCGCCCTGCGGAAGTCCCCGGGCGGCGAGAAGCCCAAGGTCCTGTTCTGCACCACGGAGAACGACGTCGGCGCCATCGCCCGCGCCCTCCATGCGGGCGCCGACGAGTACATCATGAAACCCTTCGACCGCGACATCGTCACGGCGAAGCTCGCGCAAGTCGGCTTCGCCACCGAAGCCGACGCGGCCTGACGCGGACCTGGACCGGGCATCACCGCCCCGTCCGGGGCCAGTTCCTCCCCCGACCGTTCCTCCGCGTCGCTCACAGCGTGAAACCCATGATGGCCGCCACCGCACCGACCTTCGCGTCGACCCATGCCGCGCCGCCGCCGCTCGCGGGGCAGCGGGTCCGGGTCCTGATCGCAGACGATTCGGCGGTGGTGCGCGGGCTGGTCGCCCGCTGGATCGGCGAGGCCGGTTACGAGGTCGTCGCCACGGCGGCCAACGGCCGGATCGCCCTTGAGGCGATGTCGCGCCACGACCCCGACGTCATCCTCCTCGACATCGACATGCCGGAACTCGACGGCACCCAGGCCCTGCCGCTGCTGCTCGCCAAGAGCCCCGGCGTCCAGGTCATCATGATGTCGACCCTGACCACCCGCAACGCCGACATCTCCCTGCGCTGCCTAGCCCTCGGGGCCGTCGACTACATCCCCAAGCCCGAGAGCAACCGGGGCGTGACCACCTCGGACGCCTTCCGGACCGACCTGATCGAGCGGGTGCGCATCTTCGGCTCCGCCCGCGCCCGCAAGCGCGGCGCCTCCGGCGCCCCGATCCCCGTCTCGCCCGGAATGCCGGCGCCCGCGCCGGTCTCGGCCCTGCGCCCAACCGCGCCCCTGGTGCTGCGGCCGAAGGCCCGCACCGGCGTCGCGCCCCGCGTCCTGCTCATCGGCGCCTCTACCGGCGGCCCCCGCGCCGTGGGCGAGGTCCTGGAGAAGATCGGCAGCGCCACGCTGCGGCAGTTTCCGGTCCTCATCGTGCAGCACATGCCGCCGGTCTTCACCGCGGTCTTCGCCGAGCATCTCGGCGTCCGCACCGGCCTGCCGGCCGCCGAGGGCAAGGCCGACGAGCGCCTGCAGCCCGGCCGGATCTACGTGGCGCCGGGTGGGCGCCACATGGGCCTCGGCGGAAGCCGCCAGGACGTGACCATCCGCCTGCATGACGGACCGGTGGTGAATTTCTGCCGTCCCGCCGTCGACGTGCTGTTCCAGGATGCCGCCGCGATCTTCGGTGCCGCAGCCCTGGCCGTCGTCCTCACCGGCATGGGCTCGGACGGAACCGGCGGGGCCCGGGCGCTCACGGAGGCCGGGGCGGCGGTACTCGCCCAGGACGAGGCCACCAGCACCGTCTGGGGCATGCCCGGCAGCATCGCGAAGGCGGGACTCGCCCAGGCGATCCTGCCCCTCGGCGAGATCGGACCGGCGTTGCGCAATCTTCTGACGGGGCAGGGCGCATGACCGACGTCGAATTCGATTTCCTGCGCGCCTACCTGAAGACCCGCTCCGGTCTCGCGCTCAGCGGCGAGAAGCGGTACCTGGTGGAGAGCCGCCTCGGACCGATCTGCCGGCGCTTCAACCTCGCCGATCTCGGGGCGCTGGTGACGGCCCTGAAGGGCGGCCGCGACCTCGCCATGGAGCGGGCGGTGGTCGAGGCGATGACCACCAACGAGACCTTCTTCTTCCGCGACCGCACGCCGTTCGACCTATTCCGCGACGTGCTGCTCCCGGAAGCCATGGCCCGCCGGGCGGCGCAGCGCCGCCTGCGGATCTGGTGCGCTGCCGCCTCCACCGGCCAGGAACCCTATTCCCTGGCGATGATGCTGCAGGACGCCGCCCCGCGACTCTCCGGCTGGACCGTCGACATCATCGGCACCGACCTGTCGACCGAGGTGCTGGAAAAGGCCAAGGCGGGGCTCTACAGCCACTTTGAGGTCCAGCGCGGCTTGCCCGTGCAGTCGCTGATCAAGCACTTCGAGCAGGTCGGCGAGCAGTGGCGCATCTCCGCCAGCCTGCGGCAGATGGTGGATTACCGCCCGCTCAACCTGCTGCAGCCGTTCGATTCGCTGGGCACGTTCGACATCATCTACTGCCGCAACGTGCTGATCTATTTCGATGCGCCGACCAAGGGCGACGTGCTGGCCCGCCTCAGCAACAGCCTGGCGGCCGACGGCGCGCTGCTCCTGGGGGCCGCCGAGACGGTGATCGGCCTGACCGAGAAACTCGTGCCGAACACCAAGCACCGGGGCCTGTACAACCAGGCCGGCGCAGCCCTCGCACCGCAAGCCCGGCCGCTGCCGGTGCTCACCCCGGCCGCCGTGGCGATCGCGCCGGCAGCAGCCGTCGCCCCGGCGATGCGCCGGGTGGTCGGCCTCTGACCGGCCTCCGCGGATCTCGATGACGGCGCGTGGCGCGGGCGAAAGTCCGCGCCCTTGTCTTTGGGCGGTCGACGCCGCGCGGGGGAGGGGGCGCCGGGATCACAGGACCGCGGTATCCCGCACAAACAAAAAAGGCCCCGCTCGCGCGGGGCCGTTTCGTCGTCCGACCGGAGGTTCAGACGGCGATCCGCTCTTCGCCCTCGTTGGGCTCGCGCAGCACGTAGCCGCGGCCCCAGACGGTCTCGATGTAGTTCTTGCCCGAGGAGGCGTTGGCGAGCTTCTTGCGCAGCTTGCAGATGAAGACGTCGATGATCTTCAGCTCGGGCTCGTCCATGCCGCCGTAGAGATGGTTCAGGAACATCTCCTTGGTCAGTGTCGTGCCCTTCCGCAGCGAGAGGAGTTCCAGCATCTGGTACTCCTTGCCGGTCAGGTGCACGCGGCTGCCGGAGACCTCGACCGTCTTCTGGTCGAGGTTCACGATCAGGTCGCCGGTGGTGATCACCGACTGGGCGTGACCCTTCGAGCGGCGGACGATCGCGTGGATGCGGGCGACGAGCTCGTCCTTGTGGAAGGGCTTGGTGAGGTAGTCGTCGGCGCCGAAGCCGAGACCCTTCACCTTGTCCTCGATGCCGGCCATGCCGGACAGGATCAGGATCGGGGTCTTCACCTTGGCGACGCGGAGATTCCGCAGCACCTCGTAGCCCGACATGTCGGGCAGGTTCAGGTCGAGCAGGATGATGTCGTAGTCGTAGAGTTTGCCGAGATCGATCCCCTCCTCACCGAGATCGGTGGTGTAGGTGTTGAAGCTCTCGGACTTGAGCATCAGTTCGATGCTCTGCGCGGTCGCGCTGTCGTCCTCGATCAGAAGTACCCGCATCGTCGGTCCCCAGCCCAGCCGGCCGTGTGCAGCGTATGGGCAAGCCCCCGCCGTCCGCTCGCCACCGGCCCGTGGCGAACGCTCATTCGTCAATGACGTGAAACGCTATTCGTTAATCGTTAACAAACCCTGTTTCACGGACGCAAGCACCCAATTGGATCTCCGGTCCGGCCACGCTTCGAACCGTTGACGGTCTGTTCTCGTTCGACCGCCTCCAGGCGCAATGCGAAACTTTCTCAGGGTTCCCTAAGTGCCTTGCCCGCTTGGACTTGTTGCGCGCTGTCTCTTCCGAACAACGACACCGGAATGTCATCGACCGGACGGAAATTTTTTACGACCCGGACCGAACCGGCGGCGCGCTACAACCCCGATGCACACAGTGTTAAGGAGGGAGGTAAACGAATGGTTGAGAGACGCATCGATGACCGATCGCAGTCCTAGCGTCGGACGCTTGCGCCTGGCTGACGCGCGCAGTGCCCTCGCGGGAATCCAGGTCCTGGAGACCTACGGACGGGTCGTGGCGATTCGCGGCCTGCTGATCGAGGTGGCGGGTCCGGTGGCGGCCATGCGCCTCGGCGGACGGCTCGACATCGCGGTCGAGAACGGCCTCGGCGCCGTGCCCTGCGAGATCATCGGCTTCCAGGGCGACCGCGCCCTGGCCATGCCCTTCGGCTCCCTCGAGGGGGTGCGGCGCGGCTGTCCGGCCCTGGTGCGGGACGAGGCCGCGGGCGCGGTGCGTCCCTCCGCGGCCTGGCTCGGCCGGACGATCGATGCCCTCGGCCGGCCCATCGACGGCCTGGGGCCGCTGCCCCCCGGGCCGGCGATCTATCCCCTGCGGGCCGATCCGCCCCCGGCCCATGCCCGGCAGCGGGTCGGCCCCCCCCTCGACCTCGGCATCCGCTGCATCAACACCTTCCTGACGATGTGCGCCGGCCAGCGCATGGGCATCTTCGCCGGCTCCGGCGTTGGCAAGTCGGTTCTGCTGTCGATGCTCGCCCGCTACACCGCCGCCGACGTGGCGGTCATCGGCCTCGTGGGCGAGCGCGGACGCGAGGTGCAGGAGTTCCTCCAGGACGACCTCGGCGCCGCTGGCCTCGCCCGGTCGGTGGTGGTGGTGGCCACCTCCGACGAGCCCGCCCTGATGCGCCGCAATGCCGCCTACGTCACCCTGGCGATGGCGGAGTATTTTCGCGACCAGGGCGCGCAGGTCCTGTGCATGATCGATTCGATCACCCGCTTCGCCATGGCCCAGCGCGACATCGGCCTCGCGGCCGGCGAGCCGCCCACCGCCAAGGGCTACACCCCCACCGTCTTCAGCGAATTGCCGCGGCTCCTCGAGCGGGCGGGGCCCGGGACGGGGCAGGGGGCGATCTCCGGCCTGTTCACCGTCCTCGTCGAGGGCGACGACCACAACGAGCCCGTGGCCGACGCGGTCCGGGGCATCCTCGACGGACACATCGTGATGGAGCGCGGCATCGCCGAGCGCGGGCGCTACCCGGCGATCAACGTCCTGCGCTCGGTCTCCCGCACCATGCCCCGCGCCTGCGACCCCGCGCACCTGCCGACGGTGCGGCGGGCCCGGCGCCTGCTCTCCACCTACGCCGACATGGAGGAGCTCATCCGTCTGGGCGCCTACCGGGCCGGCGCCTCGCCGGAAGTGGACGAGGCGATCGCGCTGATGCCCGAAATGGAGGCTTTTCTGGGTCAGGGTAAGGAAGAAGCAACTTCGATCGGCGAGGGTTACCGTCGCCTGGCAGAGATCGTCGGCGCTCCCTGAGGGGACGCCCCGGCTTCCTCTCCCGATGCCGGGCCCGGGGCGCGGCCAGTCGCGCACCGGCGAGCCGTGCGTTGCGTGGAGTGAACCCGCCCATGAAATCCCGTGACACGTTGATCCGGCTGCGACGCTTCCAGGTCGACGAGAAGCGTCGCCGCGTGACGCAGATCGAGATGATGAAGGCGGACTTCACCCGCATGGCGTTGGAGCTCGACCGCGAGGTCGCCCATGAGGAGAGCCGCGCCGGCATCACCGATCCGGCCCACTTCGCCTACCCGACCTATGCCCGGGCCGCCGCCACCCGCCGGGACAACATGCGCCAGTCGGCCGCCGCCCTCGAGGGGCAGCTCGCCGAGGCCAAGGCCGAGCTCGGCGAAGCCTTCGAGGACCTGAAGAAGATCGAGATCCTCGACGACCGCGAGCGCACCGCCGAGCGCGTCGCCGAAGCGGCCCGCGACCAGGCCGCCATGGACGGAATCGGCCTCTCGCGCATCCGCGCCTGACCCGGGGAACGTGCCGGCGCCCCCGCGGCGACCGGCACGAAACCGTCATGATCCCGTGGGAAGAGCCGTCCCTGCCGGGGCCGCGCGGAACCTTGCTTGCGATGCAGCGCATCGTCGTGCAGGGAGGGCCCGAACAGGGGCGCGCCGAACCACCATGAAGAAGATCAGCGATTTTATCTGGCCGATCATCGGCCTCGCCGCCGTGATCGGTTCGGGTTACCTGCTCTACAAGGAGCTGGCCGGCATCTCCATGGCGGAGATCAAGGGCAGCTTCGCCGCGATCCCGGTGCACCGTTTCCTGCTCGCCGGCCTCTCGACCCTCGTCGCCTACGCGGCCCTGGCCTGGTACGACCGGATCGCCCTGCTGCACCTCGGCGTGAACCACATCTCGCTGTTCTTCGTCTCGGTCTGCTCCTTCACCACCTACGCGCTCTCCCACAACATCGGCGCCTCGGTGTTCTCCGGCGCCGTGGTGCGCTACCGGGCCTACACCGCCAAGGGCCTCTCCGCGGCCCAGGTCGCGGTCCTGGTCGCCCTCTGCTCGTTCACCTTCGGCCTCGGCACGATCCTGCTCGGCGGCTTCGTGCTCACCGTCCTGCCCGACACGCTGACGCGACTCAACGGCTACCTGCCGGCGGTCCTGACGGACCCCGCCACCGCCCGCATCCTCGGCGCCGGTCTCCTGGCCTTCGTCGCCCTCTACGTGGCCGGCTCGCTGCTGCACCTGAAGCCGCTGACGATCCGCAAGTTCAAGCTCGAATATCCCCGCCCGCGCATCATGGGCCGCCAGCTCATCGCGGCCCCGCTCGAGTTGCTGGGCGCCGCCGGCATCATCTACTTCGCCCTGCCCGAGGCCGGGAACCCCGGCTTCCTCGTCGTGCTCGCGGTCTTCCTCGCCTCGTTCTCGGCGGCCCTGGTGTCGAATGCCCCCGGCGGCCTCGGGGTGTTCGAGCTGGTCTTCGTGGTGGCGATGCCCGACATCGCCCGGCCGTCGGTGATTGCCGCGCTGCTGGTCTTCCGGCTGTTCTATTTCTGGCTCCCGTTCCTGATCTCGGTGGTGGTCGTGCTCCTCTACGAGCGCAACCGCCTCGCCTCAGCCCTGCGGGACAAGCCCCATGACCCGGCCTCCCCGGAGGCGCCGTTGACCGCGCCCGGCCTCGACGCCCATGCCCTCGAGCGCCGCATGGAGAAGAAGCCGGTCTGAGCCGTTCTCCGGGGAGGATCGGAGCCGCGTCACCGGTTCGGAGCGGCCGGCGTCCCATGAGGGGACCCGAGGCGAAATCCTCGGCTTCCGTGCAGATCGCACGTCGGGCCCGGCGCGGTTGAAAACGGCCCGAGCGCAACGCGATCCCGATCGCTTCCCCGATTCCTTCGGCCGACAGGGGCGACGAGCGCCGCGTCCACGGCTTGGTTATGAGCTTGGCCATGAACAAGAGCGCGGCCGCGCGTGCCCGCGAGCTTGCCGGGCCGGCCCGCGGCCCTGCGGTTCGTTCGCGGGACCGGCCTTTCTCTCGAGCGCCGGATCGCCTCTCAGACCGAACCGACGGTGCGAAGCCGGGCGCGGGGATGGATCTCCGCCTGGCTCATCACCGGCGTCTCGCGCCGGAAGCGCTCGATGATCGAGCGCACGAACGGCCGGGCCTGGACCGAGGTCACCAGCACGGGCATCTCGCCCATGCGGGCGGCCGTCTCGAAGCGGTCGCGCACGGTGTTGACGAATTCGGAGAGCTTCGAGGGCTGCATCGCCAGGTAGCGCTCGTCGCGCTCGCCGGCGATCGACTCGAGGAAGGCCTGCTCCCAGGCCGGCGACAGGGTGATGATCGG
The DNA here is from genome assembly GCF_002917135.1 of Methylobacterium sp. V23. NCBI lineage: Bacteria > Pseudomonadati > Pseudomonadota > Alphaproteobacteria > Hyphomicrobiales > Methylobacteriaceae > Methylobacterium > Methylobacterium sp. V23. The sequence continues at coordinate 110,277 of NZ_PDHT01000003.1, read as the reverse complement.
CAGCATGCCATCCGGCCCCTGGTACTGGGCACAGATCTGGCGGCCGAGGCGGGCGCGGACGTGCTCGACGATATCCCGCGGGTTCTTCACGTGGCCGGCGACCTCGGCGATGCCCTCGATGATCGCCCCGAGGTCGCGGATCGAGACCCGCTCGGCCAGCAGGAACTGCAGCACGCGCTGGATGCCCGTGGTGCCGATCTGGCTCGGCATCACCTCCTTGAGGAGGTCGGCATGGTCCTTCGAGACCTCGCGCAGGAGCTTCTGGACCTCGACATGGTTCAGGAGCTCGGAGACGTGCGCCTTGATGATCTCGGTGAGGTGGGTGGAGACCACCGTGGCGGCGTCCACCACGGTGTAGCCCTTGAGCTGGGCCTGGTCGCGCAGGGAGGCGTCGATCCAGGTGGCGGGCAGGCCGAAGGTCGGTTCCAGCATGTGCTGGCCGGGCAGCTGCACCTGTCCGCCCATCGGGTCCATGGCCATGAACTGGCCGGGGAAGATCTGGCCCGTACCGGCCTCGATCTCCTTGACGCGGACCACGTAGGCGTTCGCGTCGAGCTGGACGTTGTCGAGGATCCGGACCGACGGCATGACGAAGCCGAGTTCCGCGGCGAGCTGGCGGCGCAGGGCCTTGATCTGGTCCGTGAGACGGTCCTGTCCCTCGGGGCCGTTGACCAGGGCGAGCAGGGCGTAGCCCATCTCAAGCTTGAGGTCGTCGAGCTTCAGCAGGTCGGTGACCGTCTCCTCCTTGGCGGCCGCGGCGGCGGCCACCGCGGAGGCATCCATCGGCGCACCGTCGGCATCCAGCGGCGGCGCCTCGCGGGCGACCTTGGCGAAGTGCCAAGCGGCGTAGCCGGAGGCCCCGGCCAGGGCGAGGAACGGCAGCATCGGCATGCCGGGCAGGAGGGCGATCAGCACCATGACGCCCGAGGACATGCCGAGCGCCTTGGGGTAGTTCGCGAGCTGCTTGCCCAGCGCCTTGTCGGCCGAGCCCTTCACGCCCGCCTTCGAGACCAGGATGCCGGCCGCCGTCGAGACGATGAGGGCGGGGACCTGCGAGGCGAGGCCGTCGCCGATGGTCAGCAGGGTGTAGGACTTCGCCGCCCCCAGGAACGGCATGCCCTGCTGGGCGACGCCGATGATGATGCCGCCGATCACGTTGATGAAGGTGATCAGCAGCGCCGCGATCGCGTCGCCGCGGACGAACTTGGAGGCACCGTCCATGGCGCCGAAGAACGAGGATTCCTCCTCCAGGGCGGCGCGGCGGGACTTCGCCACCTTCTCGTCGATGAGCCCCGCCGAGAGGTCGGCGTCGATGGCCATCTGCTTGCCCGGCATCGCGTCGAGGGTGAAGCGGGCGGCGACCTCGGCGATGCGGCCCGAACCCTTGGTGATGACGACGAAGTTCACGATGATCAGGATCGCGAACACGATGATCCCGATGACGAAGTTGCCGCCCATCACGAAGTTGCCGAAGGCCTCGATGACGTGGCCGGCGGCCGCCGTGCCCTCGTGGCCGTGGCCGAGGATCAGGCGCGTGGAGGCGAGGTTCAGGGCGAGGCGCAGCAGCGTCGCCACCAGGAGCAGGGTCGGGAAGACCGTGAACTCGAGCGGATTGTCGATGAACAGCCCGGTCATCATGATCAGCACCGAGATGATGATCGAGACCGCGAGCAGCAGGTCGAGCAGGAAGGCCGGCAGCGGGAAGATGAGCACCGTGAGGATGCCCATCACGGCGGTGGCGAAGAACAGGTCCGTGCGCTTGGACAGCGCGTTCAGGTTCGCCCGGTTCGGGATCGCGAAGCTCGCGAACTGTGCGAGGCTCCCCCCGGAACCCCCCGCCGGAGCCGGCGCGGCGGCAGCCGTCTCGCTCATCGTCACCCTCAATGCCCCCGAGGTGCGGGGGCCCGGCAAGTTTTGCCGAGTGCAGGGTTAGCGAAGGGTTAACACCGGGCCGCCCGCCGCCGCCGCGGGCGGCCAAACCGCCTCAGGCGAAGTATTTGCGGGTGACCACCGCGAGCGCGAACGCCAGTCCGGCGCCGCCGGCGATGAGACTGATCATCAGGAGCCGACGGGGCTCCTGGGAAGATTCGGGCTTCACCGGCTCCACGATCATGCTGAAGAACTCGATCTGGCGCTCCGCGATGATGCGCGCGCGCTCGTTCGCGGCCAGCACCTTGGTGAAGTACTTCTCCGCGTCCGCCCGGTCGGCGTCGTAGGCCTCGAACCGGGTGAGCGCGTTCGCGAGGATGCGGCGCTGCTCCGGGTCCTCGCTGGCGGATTGCCGCTCGATCCGGGCGATGTTGTCGTCGAGGTCCTTGATCTGGGCCTTCATGTCCTGGATCCGGCGGGTCTCCGGCGAGAGATCGCGCTGGCCCTGGATGAGCTGGACCGCCAGGTTGATGCGGGCCGTCCGCAGCTCGGAGAGCACCTTCAGGTTGCTCTCGTTGGTCTTCTGCGCATCGAGGACGCCGTCGCGGTTGCGCAGGGCCGCCACCTCGGTGCGGATCTTCAGCATCCGCTCCTCGGCCCGCTTGAGCTCGCGCTGGCTCTCCAGCACGGCATCCTCACGGGCCCGGCCGCTCAGCGCGTTCACCATGCGCTCGCTCTCGGCCAGGATCGCGTTCGAGAGGTTGAGGGCATCCTGCGGGTCGAAGGCGTTCACCGTCAGGAGGATGATGCCCGATCCGGACTCGATCTTGGTATGGACCCGGTCATGCCAGTACTTGACCAGCTTCTCGATCGGCTTCTCGGGATTGAAGCGTGAGAAAAAGTCGATCCCGGGCCGGGAGAACATCTCCCGCAGGGGATAGGTCTTCTCGATGGCCTCGATCATCGGCCGGCTGAGGATGTAGTTGGTCGCGATCAGGCTGTCCTGCGCCACCATCTGCTTCAGCGGCGAGCCCGAATTGGTGCCGACCTGGTCGGGCGAGGCCTTGTCGACGTTGCCGAGGGCCGGCCGCAAGGCGAAGCGCGACTCGATCACGAAGCGGTCCGAGGCGATCAGGCCGTAATAGGCGACGGCCGCCAGGGTCGGGAGCAGGAAGCAGACCACGAACAGGACCGGGATCAGCGGATCCGTCTTCACGTGGCTCTGGTAGGAGCGGATGCCCTTATTGCGGTCGGCGAAGCGCGAGACGCGGGCGATCTGCTTGAGGGATTCGGCGACCGCATTCGAGCGATCGGCCGTGGTCAGCGGCTGTCCCTGCGGGTTGCGGATTTCGATGCTCATGCGCCCCGGTATTCCATGTCGTCCGGCCACCAGGCCGCCCCATCAGACCCTTTGCACCGCCGCCGCGGCAAAACCGTGGCCGCCGCCAGGCCGGCGCATCTCACGCGTTCAGGCGGCGATAAACCTCGATGGCGTCGTCGATGCTCTCGTAGACGATCGCCCGCCCGTTGATGATGACGATGCCCTGCTGGCACCAGGTGCGCAGGGTGTCCATGCCGTGGGAGACCATGATTACGTCGGCATTCTCCCGGCGCGCTGCGAAGGCCTCCTCGCAGCGCTTCTGAAAGCGGGCATCGCCCACCGCCGTGACCTCGTCGATGAGGTAGCAGTCGAACGGGATGGCCATGCTCATGCCGAAGGCCAGGCGCGAGCCCATGCCGGACGAGTAGGTCCGGATCGGGACGTCGAGGTAGCTGCCGAGCTCGGAGAAATCCTCTACGAATTCCAGCACCTTGCGCGGATCCTCGCCGTAGATGCGCGCCACGAAGATGATGTTGTCGCGCCCCGTCATGGCCGGGTGGAAGCCTCCGGCGAAGCCCAGGGGCCAGGACACGCGCGTGGTGCGGACCACGCGGCCCTTCGTGGGCATCTCGGTGCCGGCCAGGAGGCGCAGGGAGGTCGACTTGCCGGCGCCGTTGATCCCCAGGATGCCGTAGCTGGTGCCCGGCTTCAGCGTGAAGGAGACGCGCTCGAGGATCGTCCGGCGATGCCCGTCCGTCCGGTAGACCTTGGTCACGTTGTCGAAGCGGATCACGGCGGAGAACAGCTCCCGGGGCCCGAAGGCGAACCCCTCGCGCATCGGCTGCAAAAGCGGCGAATCTGAGAACGACGGCCCGCGTCCGCGGCGGCGCGGGTGGGCCCCGTGCCGAAATCTCATGCGAATCGCCAGCTTTGCCGTTCTGAGGCTTGCACCCGGCCCAGGCCGCTTGTACACGACGCCTCCCGGCGCAATCGCGAAGCCCGGCCGCCCCGGCGGCTGCGAGACGCGGCGACGGGACCGGAGGGGTGGCCGAGTGGTTGAAGGCGCACGCCTGGAAAGTGTGTATACCGGAAACGGTATCGCGGGTTCGAATCCCGCTCCCTCCGCCAGTTTTGCCTCTAAACTGTTGTTTTCATTTCGGTTTTAGAGCAGGGCCTAGTCTGGCCCTAGCCTCGGCCCCTGTTAGGGGTTGAGTCACTAAATGATTATGCATGAGGCCGAGTTGTGAAAACGCCTGGGTGCGTCGGCCGCGGTGACAGAGCGCGAGACTTTCGAAAAAATTAGCTCGCAGCTGATCAGTCGTTTGGCCGAGCGTTGGCCGAAACCTCTTTCGCTCAATCCTGCGGATTTTGGCTTCCCTGAAGAGGATGACGGGAAGGGCGTCGCCGATCTGTGGGACCAGTGGAGCGAGGTAGTGCTGTGGACTCAGCGAGAAGGGCTCATACGCTTCCGAGAACTCACCACTGGAACCTGCGGCGAACCCTGCTTCTACGACGTCGAACTAACCCAGAAAGGCCGTGAAATGAATTTCGACAGCTTTCCGCAGTCCGAAATAGATATTGTGGCGCCGGATGGAACAGTCAGAAGTTCTACCAAAGCAATTGTGACACCCAAAGCGATAACAATCGCAGATGTACAAACACACATTTTTGCCGGTGATGAAATCAGACGGTTGATACCGAATGGTACTGAAGAGGCTTTCGAAGTCATCGACCCTGTTTTCAATCAAAAGTTCCACTCCATCCCAGCCCATTATTCGGTTAAGTACAAACGCAAGGGTGCTTTTCCCAAGGGAATGGGAGGAAACTACATCTTCAATGTTAGCGGACCAAATGCCCGCGTAAATTTTCAATCTACAGACAATTCGGTCAACAAAATCGGAGATGATACAGTATTTCGTGACCTCAAGATCGCCATACAAAACTCCGGTATCGACACCCAAGCTATAGAAAACCTGCAAAACTGCGTCGGAAATATGGAGTCAGCACGCGGAAAATCAGAGTTCAAGCAGGAATACCAAAATTTTATCCAGCAAGCCGCTGCTTATATGACCATTGTTTCCCCATTTATACCTGCGTTGACGTCAATGCTCTGAGGAGACACTATGGAACTTAGCGAATTTATCCAGAACACTTTTTCCGAAATTTTGAAGGGGGTAAGTGGTGCACAAACCGTGGATCTCGGCGGAAACGTTGCTGCTGAGACCTTTGGGAGTCCAGTAGGATCTAATCTGCACAACGGCGGTAGAGCGGGTATGTTTACCGTTGTTGATTTCGATGTTGCAGTAACTGTGTCGGAAAAGGATGGAGCGGGATCAATCCGGGTCGGCTCAATTGAAGCGCCGAAGGACAAGGAAACATCCTCTGAAAACACTAGCAGAGTGAAATTTGCAGTGCACCTTAAACTTCCACAAGGATCAAGCGCTCCGGTTCAGCGATCTGCTCCCAGGTCAGTCTATCGCCCTGACATAGGGTAAAAACGAAAATAGGCGCGCCCCGAAGAGCGCGCCCGATAGTCTGTGGTCTCGATGAAGAGCTTACGCCGGCTCGAATCGCTCCGCCACTCTTCCGACGATCAAACCGACACCGATCGTGATGCACGACTCTCCGGTCAGCATCCATTCGTCCGGCCGGATGCCCCAGTCATCTGCGTCCGGCACGATGGTAAGCGAGACCGGCCCCATCTCGCTCACGTCCCCGTCACGCGCGACGCGGTTGCGCACGTAGCCGAGAAGCGCCAGGGACAGGTCGGCCCCTTTGCCGGTGATCGGCAGGCCCATGCGGCTCATGTCAGCGATGATGGCCACGTGGATGGCCTGCCAGGGCGTGTAAGCGCGATTCCGCCCGCGGCCGATCGGCGGCACCTTTAGCGCACCACGGTGGATCCAGCGTCGAATCGTGGCCGCGTCCACACATGAGATGCGGGCGAGCTCGGACACCCTGCCATCTGTCATGCCAGCGCGTCAGCGCCGCGCATCCTCGCCATGCGCGCCTTGGGGGGCCTGCTCATCCTCGTCGAAGGCGGGTGCGTCGGTACCCCGGGCCGCGTGAGCCCGCAGCGCGCGGCCGATGCCGGCTGCCGCGTTCGGGGCGGGGCTCCCATTCCAAAATTGGACTCGTCTTGCGCAAAGTCGGTCGCTAAAGCTGCGCTCGTCTGAATTAGCGCCGCTAATTCAGTTCTTCCGGCGCTTACGCATGCACGCGTCAGGTCCTGGCCCATGCAGCTGACCTATCTGTTCGATCCCCTGTGCGGCTGGTGCTACGGCGCCGCCCCGGCGCTGGCCTGGATCGCCCGGTCGGAGACGGTCAGCCTGCAGCTCGCGCCCACGGGCCTGTTCGCGGGCGATGGCGGGCAGCCGATGGACGCCGCCTTCGCGGAATATGTCTGGCAGAACGACCAGCGCATCAGGCTGCAGACCGGGCAACCGTTCAGCGACGCCTATCACGCCCTAATCTTCGGGACGCCCGGCGTCGCCTTCGATTCGGCCGCGGCCACCCTCGGCCTCGTCGCCATCGGATCGACCCAGGCCGGCCGGGAGGTCGAAGGCCTGAGCGCGCTCCAGCACGCCCGCTACGTCGAGGGCCGGGACACCGCGGATCGCGCCGTCGTGGCGGATGTGCTCGCCCGCGCGGGCTTCGCGGAGGCCGCCGCCCCGCTGGCGGAGCCCGACGCGGCGCTGCGGGCGGCGAACCGCGCTCGGATCGAGGACGCGACCCGGATGATGGCCCGGTTCGGTGCCCGGGGCGTCCCCACCCTCGTCCTCGCGGACGAGCGGGGCGCCCGACGCCTGCCGGGCGGCATCCTCTTCGGCGACCGGGACAGACTTGCGGCCGAGCTTCGGGCCGGATCGGGGGAAACACCATGACGCAGATCAGCCTCGACGCGACCAGCGCGCTGCCGCCGGTCGGGATGCCCGCGCCCGGGCTGGCCTTGACGCATTTTCCGGCCGGCCCGAACGGCTTCTTCCGCGCTCCGGTGCTGCTCGAAGGGCCGACCGAAGCGATCCTGATCGACGGCGGCTTCACCTTCGCCGACGGCCGGGACGTCGCGGCGGCGATCGCCGCAACGGGCAAGCGATTGACGACGATCTATGTGAGCCAGTCGGATCCCGACTATTATTTCAGCCTGAAGCCCCTCTGCGAGGCCTTCCCGGAGGCCCGGGTGCTCGCCGCGTCCGAGACCGTGTCGGCCATCGCCCGCTCGGTCGACGCGAAGATCGCCGCCTGGGCTCCGCGGCCGGGAGGCGAGGGTCCCCGGACGCGGGCCGACGTGGTCATGCCCACGGCCTTCGACGGCGCCGCGCTGGCGGTCGACGGCGAGACGGTCGAGATCCTGACCGCGGCGGGCCTGCCCAACCGCCGCACCCTCTACGTCCCGGCGCTGGACGCGATGTTCGGCGGGGTGCTCGTCTTCTCCGGCGTTCACGTCTGGACCGCCGATACGCCGAGCCCGGACGCCCGCGCGGCCTGGATCGCCGAACTCGGCCGGCTCGCCATGCGCAGGCCCTCCGTCGTCGTGCCGGGCCATCTCGCCGTGAAGGCCGCCACCGACGGCTCGGCCCTCGCTTTCACCCGCGATTACCTGTTTGCCTTCGAGGAGGCCCTCGCGGCGGGCGGGGATGCCGCCGCGCTGAAGGCGACGATGCAGGCGCGCTTCCCGGGCCTCGGCATGGACATCGCCCTCGACATCGGCGCCAAGGTCGCCACGGGCGAGATGGTCTGGGGCTGAGACGGGGGCAGCCTGACCGGTCGGACCGGCGCCCGACGAAGGCCGGGCGCGGGCCGGTTCAGAACGCGTACCGCACCGTGCAGTACGGCATGCGCTCGGCGAGCAGCGCCTTGAAGCGGGCGAGCCACTTCCCCTTCCAGCCGGTGCGGTAGCGCAGGTTGGCGCCGCCGCCCTCCGAGACCTTCGCCTCCTGGATGTCCGGCCGCCAGAGCAGGTCCTCGGCCTTGGGGTGCCAGCCGAGATTGACCGCGTGCAGGTCGGCGTTGTGGGTCAGCAGGATGATCTCCGCCTTGAGCTGCGCCCGGGCCGCCGGTCCGATCGCATCGTCGATGGCGGCGAACAGGGCCGTCCAGTCGGCCTCCCAGCCCTCGTAGAGGATCACCGGCGAGAAGTTGACGTGGACCTCGTAGCCGGCGGCGACGAAGTCGTCGATGGCGGCGATGCGCTCGGGAATCGGGGCCGTCCGGACGTCGACGATGCGGGCGATGCGCTCGGGCATGAGCGAGAAGCGGATCCGGGTCTTGCCCTGGGGATCGTAGGCGAGGAGATCGCGGTTCACCGCCTTGGTGGCGAAGGACGCCTTGGCGTTGGGGATGTCCCGGAACAGCGCCACGAGGTCCCGCACCGTGTCGCTCACCATGGCGTCCACCGAGAGGTCGCCGTTCTCGCCGAGGTCGTAGACCCAGAGGGCGGGATCGATCGTATCGGGCTCGGGCAGCGGGCCCTGGCGGGCGGCGTGGCGGGCGATGGCGGCGGCCACGGCCTCGACGTTGACGAAGAGCGAGATCGGGTTGGCGAAGCCCTTGCGCCGGGGCACGTAGCAGTAGGCGCAGGCCATGGCGCAGCCGTTCGAGGTCGAGGGCGCGATGAAGTGGGCGCTGCGCCCGTTGGGCCGCATGGCAAGACCCTTCTTCACCCCGAGCACCAGGGTCGAGCGCTTGATCCGAACCCAATCCTCCACCGAGCCGGCATTGCCGTGCAGGCTGGGGATGTTCCAGTGCGAGGGCACGACGATGCGCTCGGCCTGCGGGAAGCGGTCGAGGATCGCCTGACCGCGCGGGTAATCCGGCACGGCGGGCTCGTGGTAGATCGTCGAGACGTCGAGGAGGTCGCGGGGTCGGGCCATCAGCCTTGCGGGAGCTCAGCCGCGATCCGCGTCCCGTGCGCGGCGTCGGCCCGGGGCCAACGCGCGCGTCCCCCGGGCGATCCACCCCGCGTCGTTCGGAACCGGGGTGGTTCGGAACCGGGGTGAGTCAGAATCGGGCGATCAGAGGCGTGCGAGCAGCTCGGCCTTCTTGGCGGTGAACTCGCCCTCGGTGAGGATGCCCTTGCGGCGCATCTCCGACAGGCGCTCGATCGTCGACAGGACGTCGCTGCCGGCCACCGGCGCGGCGCTGCCCTGCGGCGACGCCTCGCCCTGCGGAGGACCGGCCTCGAACGGTTCGGGCGCGAAGGGGCGGGCCTCGCCGCGCTCGGCCTCGTCGAGGCGCTTCAGGCTGGCGAGGTCGACGGGCCCGCCGGGGCCCGAGAAGCGCAGGCCGGTCGCGCTGCCCTGCTGCTGGGAGACGCCGCTGATCGTGTGGTCGCCGGTATCGTAGATCGCGGCCCGCCCCTCGGATTCGACCACCAGGCGCCTCTGGCCCGGAAAGTAGGCGTAGCGCATCCCGTTCTGCGATCCGGCGGTGGCCGGCGCACCCCATTCCAGGGGCCAGGGCGCCCCGGCGCCGCGCGGCACCTCCGACCAGGCCCCGGCCGGCAGCGCCGCGGCCAGGGTGGTGCAGAGGGCGTCCACCCGGGCCTTCAGGTCGGCGTTGAACATGTCGCCGATCATGGTCATGCCGGCGCCGGACCATTGGCCGAAGCCGCCGAGCTCGGGATGGTTGAACTGCGCCATCCGGCCATGGCCGGACTCGAGCGCCTGGGCGAGATGGCGCACGGCATCGAGGCTGACCCGGTAGCGATCGGCGATTCCCTGCAGGCCGTTGGGCTGATCCATCATGCGCCGCTCTCCTCGCCCCGGGCGGCCCCCGCCGCCCGTCATTCGCACGCTTGCCACACCGGTTCTGCCGCAAGCGCACGCGGCGTGGAAGCGGTTGCGCGGCGTTGCGCCGTGCGATGCAAAAAGATTTGCCCCGTGGCGGACCTTCCGGCGAAGCGTGAGCGTTCCTGTCCAGGTTTCCAAGACGGGGCGACGCGCATCGCCCTGTCTCGACGCACCCATCGATACCGCCCGGAGCGAACATGGCCGACACGACGAATCCCGCGGACCGCTCGACCCCGCAGGGCCGCGCCAAACGTTCGCGCATCAAGGAAGGCTCGCCCTATCCCCTCGGCGCGAACTGGGACGGCCTGGGCGTGAACTTCGCCCTGTTCTCGGCCCACGCCACCAAGGTCGAGCTCTGCCTGTTCGACGATGACGGCGTGAACGAGATCGAGCGAATCGAGCTGCCCGAGTACACCGACGAGATCTGGCACGGCTACCTGCCCGACGCGCGCCCCGGCACCATCTACGGCTACCGCGTCCACGGCCCCTACGAGCCGAAGGCGGGCCACCGCTTCAACCCCAACAAGCTGCTGATCGACCCCTACGCCAAGGGCCTGGTCGGCTCCATCACCTGGAACCCGGCCCTGTTCGGCTACCAGATGGAGAGCGGCGACGACCTGACCTACGACGAGCGCGATTCCGCGCCCTTCACCCGCCGCTCCCGCGTCATCGACCCGGCCTTCACCTGGGGTCGGGACCGCAAGCCGCACGTGCCGTGGGAGAAGACCATCTTCTACGAGACCCACGTGAAGGGTTTCACCAAGCTGCATCCGGCCGTGCCGGAGAAGCTGCGCGGCACCTATGCGGGCCTCGGCACACCGGCGGTGCTCGACTACATCAAGAGCCTCGGCGTCACCTCGGTGGAGCTCCTGCCGGTCCACGCCTTCGTGCAGGACGACTACCTGCAGGAGAAGGGGCTGGTGAACTACTGGGGCTACAACACCATCTCGTTCTTCACCCCCGCGCGGCGCTACTCGGCCGTGCCGGACTTCGCCTTCTCCGAGTTCAAGGAGATGGTAGCGCGCATGCACGGCGCCGGCCTCGAGGTCATCCTCGACGTGGTCTACAACCACACCGCCGAGGGCAACGAGAAGGGCCCGACCCTCTCGTTCAAGGGCGTCGACAACGCCTCGTACTACCGGCTGATGCCCAAGGAGCCGCGCTACTACATCAACGACACCGGCACGGGGAACACCTTCAACCTGTCGCACCCGCGCGTGCTGCAGCTGGTGACCGACTCCCTGCGCTACTGGGCCACCGAGATGCGGGTCGACGGCTTCCGCTTCGACCTCGCCACCATCCTGGGCCGCGAGCCGCACGGCTTCGACGAGGGCGGCGGCTTCCTCGACACCTGCCGGCAGGACCCGGTGCTGAACAGCGTCAAGCTGATCGCCGAGCCGTGGGATTGCGGTCCGGGCGGCTACCAGGTCGGCGGCTTCCCGCCCGGCTGGGCCGAGTGGAACGACCGCTTCCGCGACGACGTGCGCGGCTACTGGCGCGGCGACGAGGGCATGCTGCCGGATCTCGCGGCCCGGCTCACCGGCTCGGCCGACAAGTTCAACAAGCGCGGGCGCAAGCCCTGGGCTTCGGTGAACTTCCTCACCGCCCATGACGGCTTCACGCTGAACGACACCGTGTCGTACAACGAGAAGCACAACATCGCGAACGGCGAGGACAACCGCGACGGCCATTCGCACAACCTCTCGAACAACTACGGCGCCGAGGGGCCGACGGACGATCCGGAGATCCGCGCGGTGCGGCTGCGCCAGATGCGCAACATGCTGGCGACGCTGTTCCTCTCCCGCGGCACCCCGATGCTGCTGGCGGGCGACGAGTTCGCCCGGACCCAGAACGGCAACAACAACGCCTATTGCCAGGACAACGAGATCTCCTGGCTCGACTGGGAGGCCGTCGGTCCGGAGGAGCGGGATCTCGCCGAGTTCACGCAGCGCCTGACCCTGCTGCGCGAGGCGCTGCCGATCCTCACCCGCGGCCGCTTCCTGACGGGCGCCTACGACGAGGAGTTCGGCATCAAGGACGTGACGTGGCTGAAGCCGGACGGCACCGAGATGTCGCCAGAGAACTGGACGCAGGGTGACGCCCGCTCCCTCGCGGTGCTTCTCGACGGACGGGCCCAGGCCTCGGGTATCCACCAGCGCGGCGGCGACGCCACCCTGCTGCTGCTCTACAACGCCTATCACGACCTCGTGTCGTTCACCCTGCCGGAATCGGTGGGCGGCGTCGGCTGGACCCGGCTCCTCGACACGAACCTGCCCGACAGCCAGGACGTGGTGAGCAAGCCGATCGGCGCGACCTACGAGGTCACCGGACGCTCGATGCTAATGTTCGTGCTGAAGCCCGAGGAGATCGACGGCGTCGAGGCCACCGAGATGGAGCGCTCCTACCAGCACGTAATGCAGGCCTTCGAGCGGGCCAACGTCAACAGCGTCCGCTTCGAGACCGAGCAGCGCTGACCCCCCGTGTCGCCGCGCGCATCCCAGCGCGCGGCGCACCTCGCCAAATCGTCATGGTGCGCCGCGGATGCGGGGATGGGTACAGGGAACGATGATGGCGCCGGGTGTTTGACCCGTGTTAGGGGCGGCCTGTCAGGTTTCGCCTGCGAAGCCCCGCCGATGTGATTGCGCGACGATGATCGACACGCCCAAGATGCCGCCGAACGGGGCGCTCGCGCAGGACCCGATCCGATCCTCGGCCGAAACCCCGATCTCGCCGGAAGCGGCCTTCTTCTTCAACGCGGTGGCGGCCTCGCGCATGCCGATGGTGGTCAGCGACCCGCGCCTGCCCGACAATCCGATCATCTTCACCAACGACGCCTTCCTGGAGATGACCGGCTACGGCCGCGACGAGGTGCTGGACCGCAACTGCCGCTTCCTGCAGGGGCCGGACACCGATCGCGGCGCGGTGCGTGAGCTCGCCCGGGCGATCGCGGCCCGCGAGAACGTCGCCACCGAGATCGTCAACTACCGCAAGGACGGCACCCCGTTCTGGAACGCGCTGTTCGTCTCGCCGATCTACGACGCGGGCGGAACGCTGGTGTACTTCTTCGCCTCGCAGCTCGACGTCTCCCGCCGGCGGGACGCCGAGGAGGCCCTGGGCCAGGCCCAGAAGATGGAGGCGCTGGGCCAGCTCACCGGCGGCATCGCCCACGACTTCAACAACCTGCTCCAGGTCATCGTCGGCTACGTCGACATCCTGGGCGCCGGCCTCGACGATCCGTCGGCCGACCGCAACCGCCTGCGCCGGGCCACCGACAACATCCGCACCGCCGCCGAGCGCGCCACCACCCTGACGCAGCAGCTCCTCGCCTTCGCCCGCAAGCAGCGCCTCGAGGGCCGCTCCGTGAACCTGAATGCCCTGGTCCAGGGCATGGCCGACATGGCCGGCCGGACGCTGGGCGAGACGGTGAGCCTCGGGTTCGACCTCAGCCCGGACCTGTGGAACTGCCGGGTCGACCCGAACCAGGCCGAGGTCGCCCTGCTCAACGTCTTCATCAACGCCCGCGACGCGATGCCGGAGGGCGGCCGCCTCACGGTCAAGACCGAGAACCACGTCATCACCGGCGAGGTGGCCGGTCCCCTGGCACCCGGCCGCTACGTCACCATCAGCGTGACCGATACCGGCAGCGGCATCCCGGCCCACGTCCTCGCCCGGGTCATGGACCCGTTCTTCACCACCAAGGAGGAGGGCAAGGGCACCGGCCTCGGCCTGTCGATGGTCTACGGCTTCGCCAAGCAGTCGGGCGGCGCCGCCCGCATCGAATCGATGCTGGGGGAGGGGACCGTGGTGCGCCTGTCCTTCCCGGCCACCGAGACCGCGGTGCTCGAAGCGGCGCCGTCCACGGTCGGACCCCAGGAGGGGTCCGGCACCGAGACGATCCTCATCGTCGATGACCGGGAGGACGTGGCCGAGCTCGCCCGCACCATCCTGCGGGATTTCGGCTACAGCACCCTGATGGCGCAGAACGGGCGCGAGGCCCTCGAGGTGCTCGAGAGCGGGAACCCCATCGACCTCCTGTTCACCGACCTGATCATGCCCGGCGGGATGAACGGCATCGCGTTGGGGCGCGAAGCCACGCGCCGGCGGCCGGAGCTCAAGGTCCTGCTCACCACGGGCTACGCCGAGGCGAGCCTGGAGCGAACCGATGCCGGGGGTTCGGAGTTCGATCTGCTGAACAAGCCCTACCGCCGGACGGACCTGGTCCGCCGGGTTCGGGCGATTCTCGACGGGCCCGCCGCGCTCGGCTGATGCCTCGCCCGGGCCGTCCAGCGGAGAGGGTTCGCGATGAGCCAGGGCGACAAGTCGAAATACACCGACAAGCAGATCCGCAAGGCGGAGCACATCGCCGAATCCTACGAGGGGCGTGGCGTGCCCGAGAAGGAGGCCGAGGCGCGGGCCTGGGCGACCGTCAACAAGGACGATGGCGGCGGCAAGAAGCCCGGCGGCTCCGGGCGCGGCAAGGCCAGCAGCCATCCGGCGTCGCATCGCGGCGGACGGGTCGGGGGGAAAGCCTCGGCTGCCCGGACGCCGGAAGAGCGCTCGGCCTCCGCCAAGAAGGCCGCCGCCACCCGCAAGCGCAACGCCGAGGCGGCGCGGCCCGCATCGTGACGGTTCGCCAGGTCGCGGCGGACGAGCTGCCGACGACCGCCCGATCCGAGCGATCTCCGGTGTCAGTCCGCTGGGTCATTCACCGAGGCCACCGCTCCGTCATCCCGGGCTCCGCGCTGCGGCCCCGGGATGACGCGGTGCTCTGCGTCGGTCTTCACCGGATGACGCGTGCGGGCAGCCGCTCCGACAAGCGAGAGCTGGCCACCGGTGCCGACCCGATCGAAGCGTGGGCGGGTGCGGCCGCCAAAGGACCCTGGAACGCTCGATCCCGCGCCCTTCGAAGACCGTGCACGCCCGGGCTCCCTCGAACCCTAGGGCTTCGGTGAGCCGTATTAGGCCATCGCGGTCTTGAGGTGCTGGTCGACCTTGTCGAGGAAGCCCGTGGTCGACAGCCAGCGCTGGTTGGGGCCGACGAGCAGGGCGAGGTCCTTGGTCATGAAGCCGGCCTCGACGGTGTCGACGCAGACGGTCTCCAGCGTCGTGGCGAACTTGGCGAGCGCCGCGTTGTCGTCGAGCTTGGCGCGGTGGGCGAGGCCACGGCTCCAGGCGAAGATCGACGCGATGGAGTTGGTGGAGGTCTCCTTGCCCTTCTGGTGCTCGCGGTAGTGGCGGGTCACCGTGCCGTGGGCCGCCTCGGCCTCGACGGTCCGGCCGTCGGGGGTGAGCAGCACGGAGGTCATGAGGCCGAGGGAGCCGAAGCCCTGCGCCACGGTGTCGGACTGCACGTCGCCGTCGTAGTTCTTGCAGGCCCAGACGTAGCCGCCCGACCACTTGAGGGCCGAGGCCACCATGTCGTCGATCAGGCGGTGCTCGTAGGTGATGCCGGCCGCGTCGAACTTCGCCTTGAACTCGTTCTGGAAGACCTCCTCGAACAGATCCTTGAAGCGGCCGTCATAGGCCTTGAGGATGGTGTTCTTGGTCGAGAGATAGACCGGGTACTTGCGGTTCAGGCCGTAGTTCATCGAGGCGCGGGCGAAGTCGCGGATCGAGTCGTCGAGGTTGTACATCGCCTGGGCGACGCCGGCGCTCGGGAACTTGAAGACCTCCCGCTCGATGACGGTGCCGTCCTCGCCCTCGAACTTGATCGTCAGGCGGCCCTTGCCCGGCACCTTGAAGTCGGTGGCCTTGTACTGGTCGCCGTAGGCGTGGCGGCCGACGACGATCGGCTGGGTCCAGCCCGGCACGAGGCGGGGCACGTTTTGGCAGATGATCGGCTCGCGGAAGATGACGCCGCCGAGGATGTTGCGGATGGTGCCGTTGGGCGACTTCCACATGTCCTTCAGGTTGAACTCCTTCACCCGGGCCTCATCCGGGGTGATGGTGGCGCATTTCACGCCGACGCCGTGGCGCTTGATCGCCTCGGCGGCCTGGACGGTGACCTGATCGTTGGTGGCGTCGCGGTGCTCGACGCCGAGGTCGTAATATTCCAGGTTCAGATCGAGGTAGGGGTGGATCAGCTTGTTCTTGATCTCGCTCCAGATGATCCGGGTCATCTCGTCGCCGTCGAGCTCGACGACCGGGTTCGCAACCTTGATCTTATCCATCTGCAGCACACCTTCCTGGACCGGGGCGTTCACCGACGTCGCACGCCTGCGGAACGCAAGCCGGATGCCGGTCTGGCGCCGTCCTTAGCCCGGGTGGTCCCGGGGCGGAAGCTGGCGGCTCCCCCCGGGGGCATGACAAATGGTTTGGCCTGTCAGGGACCGGCCACGAGGCGCGCCTTCCGGGTCGCCTGATCGAACATGGCGTTCAGCGCCTCCTGGATCTCGCTGGCCGAACTCGCGGTCCGGAAGTAGCCCGACGAGGCGCAGTTCTGCAGCGTCCCGGGCACGCTGGGGATGAGCCCGTTCACCACGACGTTCTCGTAGCCGACATTGCTGTTGAACGGGGTCGCGAGGGGCACGTAGGGGATATAGAGCACCGAGACGGTGACGCCCTTGTCCTTGAGGGTCTTGCACAGGGAGGGATCGAGCAGCTTGGCCTGCGATCCGGTCCAGCCACTCTTGTTGTCCCAGTACTGGTTGTTGCCGACCCCATCGGTGATGAAGAACACGAACGGCACCGCCTTGGCGGCGCTGGAGCCGTCGCCGACGACCTTGATCTTGGTGTTGATGGTCGCGAACACGTTCTCGTAGTGGGTCCCGCCGCTGCCGCGCGGAACCGTCGAGTCGCCGATATCCATGTAGTTCTCCAGGTTCACCGAGGAGAGTGAACCCAGGTTGGTGGTGATGTCGGCCGCCGTCTCGAGGTAGCTCACGAACGGGTACAGGCCGATCCGGTACTGATTGACCAGGGTCTGGTTGGTCTGGGCCTTGGCGATCAGCTGCTGGACCGCGTTGCTCACCGTGGCGATGCGCAGCTCGATGTTGTTGCTCTTGGCGATGTTGAAGCCCTTCGAGCCGGTGAAGTGGCAGGCGAAGGCGCAGTTGTTGCCCTTCGCGTCGGCCATGTCAGGGTTCAGCCTGGCGAACTGCACCTGCGCCGTGCTCGAGGTCGGGAAGCCCATCGAACCCGAGGTATCGAGGAGGAGGTAGAAATCCGTGTAATTGCCGAGGGTCAGGCTCGAGGTCGAGACGCCCGACACCGCGATCGAGGTCAGGTTGCCCATGGCCCGGCTGAAGGGCGACTCATAGCTCGAGGCATAGCTGGCGGACGCCGACACCACGTTGCCGGTCCGGGTCACCGTCAGGTTCGGCGTCAGGGGCAGGCTGTTCAGCATCGGCCCGGCATTGACCCGGAAGGCGGCCAACCCGCGGGTCCTGGCCAGCGCCAGGGCGGAGGCGGTGGGGTCCGCCTCGTTCTTGGGATTGGTGGAGATGTAGTCGCGGGCGGTCGCGATCGCGGTGATCGTGGCCGCGTCGGATGCGCGGTCGAAGTGGGTGCGATAGTTGATGCCGCGGACGTAATCGACGCCGAGCCCGGTCAGGCCGATCAGCGGGATCAGCGCCAGGGCGAAGACCATGAGCACGTTGCCGCCGCGCTCATCGCGCAGGCGCCGCAGCAGGCGCCCGGCCGGAGGGATACGGTGCGTGGGGTCGGCGCGCATGGGACATGCCTCGGGGATCAGGGGCAGGCATTGGCGGAGGTGATCCCGCCGCTCGAATCGAAGGTGATGGTCGTGACGTAGCGCGGCGCGAAGTAGAAGGACTTCGCGATGTCGATCGTGCCGACGACGGATTGCAGGATGAGGGGCTTGTAGCTGAAGACCACGTCGGCCACGACGAGGAAGCCCGGGCCGAAGGTGTCGCTAGGCAAGGTCGTGGGGCTCGGTCCCGCCGTGTTGGGCGCGGCGACCGGCGGCGTCGAGCAGGATCGCTTCTGGCCCGAGGTCCAGGTCACCTTCGGCGCATAGGTGCAGTTGGCGGTGCAGGTGGCGACGGTGGGGGTGAACTGGATCCCCGACAGCGACCATTTCAGCAGGGTCCAGACCGAGACGTTGGCGTCCCTGGCGGCCTGCATGGCCTCCGGGAACATGACCAGCTGGGAGCGGGAGATCGCGAGGATGTCGGTCTGGGTGATCTTGCCGGTGTCGTTGCGCGCCACGAGATCCGCCAGGGTGCTGGCCGCAAGCTCGATCTTGCGCATGTAGATGACGTAACGAACGAGATCGAAGGTCACCGCCGAGAGCGTGATCAGCAGCGGCAGGATCAGCGCGAACTCGACGATGGCGATGCCGCGTCGATCCCGTCCGAAGCGCGTGAGGGTCTGGCAGGTCATGGCGGCGTCAGCACCCGGTCGAGACGCTGGCGGTGGTGAACGGCTCGTTCCGGAACGCCACCGCGGCCCGCGCGAATACGACCGAGGTCCCGTTCCAGGTCGTGTTCAGCTTCAGGGCGATCCAGACTGGGCTGAACACCGGCACGGCGTAGAAGACCTGGATGTAGCCGTAGGTGCCGGGGGCGCCGGTGCAGTACGCCGTCTGCGCGTTGTCCATCGGCACCGGCACGAGGCTCTTCTCGTCCGGGCTGACGAAGACCGAGTAGCCGCCGCCCGACCCGGCCAGGGTGGTGGTCTGCAGGCTGGTGACGATGTTGCCGCAGGACAGGCCCGCGATCAGGTTCCGGCAGACCACGGCGCTGCGGAATCCGTTGGCGGTGGAGGCCGTATCGGTCAGCGCGCCGATCATGATCGTCCGGCTGGAATCGGCGGTCGCCTTCTCCAGGGCCGCGTAGCAGAAGACGTACAGGCCGCCCTGAAGAATTTCGATGAACACCAGAATGAAGAGCGGCATGACGAGGGCGAACTCGACTGCCGTCGCCCCGCCCGAAGATCGGCGAAAGCGGCTGAGACAGCCGGTTTTCTGGGCGCCGCAGGACGTGGGGCAGGACATGGGCGTGCCGAAACCGATCGAGTTCTGATGACGCGGGTCGCTTGGCCTTGCCATCACGGTCCGACGGGAAGGTTCCTCTGATGTCGTTTCGAACAGTCGGTGCCGAGATCCCGTATCACCCAGCGATGCACGCCAAGCCTTAAAGCCGGATTACTGCATTCCACGAAGCGCGCCCGCATCCCCGCTGCCCTGTGTCCCGGCCGCCGGCCTCGACCGACCGGGATGGGAGGATTCCGATCCAGGGGGCAGGGCGGGGCCTCATGCGGCCACGGGGCTGGACATTGGCGCCGACACACGGATTCTGCCCGCCACGCGGCCCATGCCTTCGCCGTCCCGTCCTTCGCCGTCGCGAGAGAGTCCCGAGAGTCCCATGAGTGAACGCATCATCCTTCGCGCCGGCGAGGCCCTGGTCGCCGGCGGACCGCCGAATACGGCCTCCGAGCCCGAGGTCATCATCGGCGAACTCGACGGTCCGGTCGGTACGGCCCTCGCCACCCTCACGGGTGATCAGGTCGTCGGCCACAGCCGCGTCTTCGCGCTGCTCAACACCGACATCATGGTGCGCCCGGTGACGCTCTGCGTCTCGAAAGTGAGCGTCACCGAGAGCAAGTACACCTCGATCCTGATGGGCACGGTGCAGTTCGCCATCGCCAACGGCGTGCTCGACGCGGTGCGTGCCGGCTACATCCCGAAGGAGAAGGCCAACGACCTCGGCATCATCTGCTCGGTCTGGCTCAGCCCGGGCGTGATCGAGGCCGAGACCGTCGACCACAAGGCGCTGTTCGACATCCAGCGCCGGGGCATGACCGAGGCGATCCGCAAGGCCATGACCAACGAGCCCTCGATCGACTGGCTCCTGGAGAACCAGGACAAGATCATCCACAAATATTACCAGATGGGTCTCGACGGAAAGATCTGATCGGTCCGAACCCCGGCTCCGGCGGATCGGCACGACCGCACAGCCTCGAAGTTCGGCGCGACACCATCCGAGCCGATCAGTCCGGGGGCTCCGGTCGCCGCGGAAGACATCGACGACAGCGCTCCGGCCTCCGATCGGGCTGTCGGGGCGGCTGTCGCGACCGGATCTCTCGCGGGGCGCCCCGCCTGATCGGGCGGGGGGGCGAGGACGTCGGGCGTGCGCACGCGGCGCATGCGGGCCGTTCCGGGGGGCGGGGCATCGGCCCGACGGGACGCCCCCTTTGCGGAGGCGCCCCGGTCATGCAAGAGGGCGCCGATGAGCCCGCTTTCGTCCGATCCCACCCCGGCAGACCCGATGGACCCGACCCGATCCCCGGCCGGGCCCGTGATCATCCTGGTCCAGCCGCAGCTGGCCGAGAACATCGGCATGACCGCCCGCGCCATGGCGAATTTCGGGCTGTCGGAGCTCCGCCTGGTGGCGCCGAAGAACGGCTGGCCGAAGAAGGGCGTGCGCGAGGCGGCCTCGGGCGCCACCCATATCCTCGACGGCGCGGTGGTCTACGCCACCCTCGGCGAGGCGATCGCCGACCTGCACTACGTGCTGGCGACGACGGCGCGCGAGCGGGGGCAGATGAAGCGGGTCTTCGCGCCCGACGAAGCCATGCGCGACGTCGTGGGCCGGGACGGCCAGCGGGTCGGCATCCTGTTCGGGCGGGAGCGCTCCGGCCTCGACAACGACGAGGTTTCCCGTGCGGACGCCATCGTGACCTTTCCGGTGGATGCCCGCTTCTCCTCCCTGAACCTCGCCCAGGGGGTGCTGCTCATGAGCTACGAGTGGCGCCGGGCGGCCGGTCTCTCGGTGCTGCCCTTCACCGGCGAGATGCTGTCGCCGCCGGCGACCCGGGAGGCGATGGCCTCGCTGTTCGCGACGCTGGAGGACAATCTCGCCGCCGCCAACTTCTATCCGCCGGAGAAGCGGGACATCATCGCCCGCAACATGCGCGACATGCTTCATCGCATGGCCATGACCGAGCAGGACGTGCGCACCATGCGCGGCGCGCTGCGAGCCCTGACGGCCGGTCGGCCACGCCCGGTGAAATAGAGCCAAGCACAGGCGGTCTTAACCCCTGCGCGAGAATTGCGTGTCACGGTCGTTCGCCATGACGACCGATCGGCTCATCACGCCTGCAGGCGAATTCGCCACCCGTGCCCACGAGGCGGCATTCCGGACGGAGCGGCTGCCGCGAACGCTGCGCCACACCCGGGCCGTCCTCTGCGCCTGCCTCGCGATCGACCTCCTGCTTCTCGTCAACGACCTCAGCCTGATCGAGACCCTCGGCGCGATCCGGACGCTGCTGGTCGCGCACCTCGCCATCCTCGCGGCGACGCTCGGCGGTCTCGTGGCCCTGCGGTCGGTCAAGGCCTTCGCGTCGCTGCAGCGATGGCTCCTGCCGTGGCAGGTCGTCGTCGGCGTGGGCCTCGGCGCCCTCTGCGCCGCGCGCCCCGAAATCCCGGTCCTGGCGGCCCTGTTGGTGCCGACCGTGTTCATGCTCGTCGTGCCCCTCAGCTTCGTCCGGACGGCGCTCACCGGTACCGGTTCGGCCCTGATCCTCGTGGCGGGCATCCTTGCCCTGCGGTCCCCCGGCGAGGTCAGCCTCGGCCTCGCGAGCGAACTCGCCCTCGGCCACCTGACGGTCCTGCTCTACATCGCCCGGACGAACCGCCTGCGCCGCCTCGAATGGTCGGCGGCCGACGTGGAGCGCCGGGCGAGCCTGGAGCTCGCCGAGAGTCGCGAGCTGTTCGAGACGATGTTCCGGGCCGTGCCGGTGCCGATCGTCGTCTCCCTGGCCGCCAACGGGCAGATCGTCAGCACCAACGATGCCGGCGTCCGGTTCTTCGGCCTCGCCCCCGGCGATACCCTGGCGAACTACCAGAACCGGAACTTCATCGGCGCCGCCGACCGCCGCCGGATGCAGGCGGTGCTGGAGCGGCGCCAGGCGATCCGCGACTGGGAGACGAGCATCGTCGTCCTGTCGGGCGAGCGCCGGGACGTGCTCCTCTCGATCGAGAGCGTTCAGATCGACGGCACCGCCTGCCACGTCTCCAGCCTGGTGGACATCACCAGCCGCAAGGCCGCCGAGGCCCAGATCCGCTCGGCCGCCCATCACGACGTGCTCACGGGCCTGCCCAACCGCGCGCTGTTCCAGGCCACCTTGGAAACCGCCCTGTCGAAGGCGGAGAGCCAGGCCACGCAGGTCGGCCTGATCCTGCTCGACCTCGATGCCTTCAAGGAGATCAACGACACCCTCGGGCACGATTCCGGGGACGCCCTGCTGAAGGAGGTCGCCCTGCGCCTCTGCGGCGTGATCGAGCCGACCGACCTGGTGGCCCGCCTCGGGGGCGACGAGTTCGTGGTGATCTGTCCCGGTCGCGATGCGGCGGGGCACTCCCGCATCCACGACCTCGCCCGGCGCATCCTCGACGTGCTGCACCCGCCGATGCCGATCAGCGGGCGGATCGTGGCGCCGCGGGCGAGCCTCGGCCTCGCCCTCTATCCCGACCATGCCGGGAACTCGGCCGACCTGTTCACCAACGCGGACCTCGCCCTCTACGCCGCCAAGGCCTCCGGGCGGAACCGCGCGACCCTGTTCGTGCCGGCCCTGCGGGCGGATATCGAGGAGCGGGTGGCGATGACGCGCGAGATGCGCGCGGCCCTCGACGGCGGCGGCGGGCTCGAGCCGCACTACCAGCCGAAGATCAACCTGGTCTCGGGGGCTGTGATCGGGTTCGAGGCCCTGGCGCGCTGGCAGCACCCCACCCGAGGCCTGCTCGCGCCCGGTGCCTTCTCGGCCATCTTCGACGATCCGGAGATCGGCGTCGCGGTGGGCGACGTCCTGCGACGGCGGATCATCGCCGACCTCCTGCATTGGACCAGCCTCGGGCTCGATCCCGGCCGCGTCTGCCTCAATCTCTCCTCGGCGCAGTTCGCCCAGGGCGACCTGGCCGGGACCTTCCTGGACGACGTCGACGAGGCCGGCCTGGCGCGCAGCCGGATCGGCGTCGAGGTGACGGAGACCGTCCTCCTTGGCAGCCACGGCGACAGGGTCAGCGACGTGCTGGCCGCGCTGCACGGCTCCGGCATCCGGGTCGCCCTGGACGATTTCGGCACCGGCTACGCCTCGCTCACCCACCTGAAGCAGTTCCCGGTGGACGAGATCAAGATCGACCGCAGCTTCATCCGCGACCTGGAGCGCGACGCCAACGACGCCGCCATCGTCACCGCCGTGCTGCAGCTCGGCCGCAGCCTCGCCCTCGACGTGACCGCCGAGGGCGTCGAGACGGCGGAGCAGGCCGCCTTCCTCCGGGACGGGGGCTGCACCAACGCCCAGGGCTATCTCTACGGAAAGCCGATGCCGGCGAGCCGCGTCGCCTGGTTCCTGCGCAACCGTCCGGACCTGCTCGGGGATGCGGATGCGGAGCCCGCCCTGCAGACGGCCTGAGTCGGGCCATCGCCCCACGGACGGTTTGCGCGCCCGCGCGCGCCTGCCACGGGCAGCGCCTGCGCGGCGGCAGGTTCCTGCACAATCGAATACGACCGCGACGCCCGTCGCCCTGGAGCGGGCGGACTTGGCGATGCATCGTCCAGACGTCGCGGCCGGGGGTCGAGACTTCACGGGCCTCTCCGCCCGCCTCGAGGCCGCGGACACTCGAAACGCGTCGCGCGTTCGCACCCGAATGCACGCGAGCCCGCGGTTTTCCGTGCCGATGCCAGTCGCAGTGACTAAAAATCGTCCCGCGATAAGGGTGCTTGTGAGGCGACAACGGAGATTACAGAAGTAGAAAGGCTGTTTGAGATCAGGAAGAGCCAAATTCGTTCACTTGTGGTTGCATGTATTCGTGCCTCATCTGATTTGCGGACCCGCTCGATTGATGACATTATCATTTGAAAGTTTTAGCGGGCCATGAGGATCTGCACGTCGACAATCTCAAGTTCTCTCCAGCCCAGTTTTTAAACCTCATCGAGAGCCACGGTCTGACGGGCACCTGGGGGTGGCATTTCGCCGAGAACCAGCACGTCTGGTCGTCGGGCCTGTACCATCTCCTCGGCGTCGATCCCCGGACCACGCGGCCGAGCTACGATCTGCTGGTCGGGCTCGTCCTGCCGGAGGATCGGGGGAAGCTGGAGAGCGGCACCGACCTGATGCAGGGCACCTCCCTCGGCAGCCAGACGGTGCGGTTTCGCCGGCCCGACGGCGCGATGCGGGTGTTGTCGGTGCGAAACGAGATCTACTTCGACCCGGACGGGCACCCGCGCGGGGCCGCCGGCGTCGTCCTGGACGTGACGGACCACGAGAGCCTGCGGCAGGCGCGCCTGGCCGACCAGCGCCGCAGCCGGGTCCTGTTCGGGGAGGGGGGCGCGCAGAACCAGTTCGGCGAGACCGCACGTCAGTTCACCGCGTCGTTGGATTCGAGCCTTGCAGAGCCGGATTGGGCCGGATTCACCCCGCCGCTGGAGGCGACCACGCCGGCGCCCGGCATGCCGTTCGACGAGGGCCTCGACCCGCCGATCGACGGGCGCCACCTGCGCGCCGCCCGCGCCCTGCTGGACTGGTCCATGTCCGATCTCGCCCAGGCGTCCGGCCTGTCCCTGTCGACGGTGAAGCGCATGGAGGAACAGCTCGACGCCACGGCCCAGCAGTCCCGGCAGAAGGCGGTCGAGACCCTGCGCAAGGCCGGGATCCGGTTCTCCCGCCTGGATGGCGGCGTGATCGGCATCGGGCTGCGGGAATCCGCGCCCTCCTGACGGTGCCCGGGCGCCGCCGACACGGCCAAGGGGCCCCGGCGCGCCGGGCGGCGCTTAACCTTGCGCGAACCATGTCGACAATCGGCATGGAACCATAAGGGACCTGACAGATCGCAGCCGTTAAGCTTGGCCCCAGACAGGCGAAGCGATGCAGATCGATCTCCAAACCCTCTGGTACCTGACGGTCGGGACGCTACTGGTGTCGACGTCCCTCCTGCTCTGGGAACGGCAGGCCCACCCGGCGCGCGCGCGCGGCCTCGCGATCCTGGCCGCCGGGCTCGTGGCCTTCGTCCTGGGCTGCGTCGTCGCCATGAACCGCCGGCACGTGCCCGTCGCCGTCGGCATGGGAGCGACCAACCTCCTGATGATGTCGGGCTACCTCCTGGTCCTCAACGCGGCGGCGAGCCTCGACGGTCGGCGATACCTCCGCGCCTCCCTCATCGCCCTGGCCGCCCTCGCGGTCCTGTGGGCGGTGGCCGGAGCGCACTTTCCCACCGCCTTCTGGAACCACGTCTCGGCCCTGCCGATCGCGCTGGCCTCCGGCCTGACCGCGTGGCTTCTCCTGCGCAGCCGCACGGCTCGGGGCTTGCGATCCCGGCCGGTGGCGGTCTCGATCCTGGCCTTCCACGCCGCGTTCTATCTCGGGCGCGCCTTCGTCGTGCCGCTCGTGGTCCAGTGGTCCGGGCCGGAGATGCTCGCCATCGTGGCCAAGGCGACGATGTTCGAGGCCGTGCTGTATTCGGTGGCGATGCCAATGTCGTTCCTCGCCCTCGTGCGCGAGGAGGAGAAGCAGCACCTCCTGCGCCTGTCGCACACGGACCAGCTCACGGGCCTGGCGAACCGCCACGCCTTCTTCGACCAGGGGAGTCGGATCCTGCGGGAGCGGCAGGGCCGCCCCGTCGCGCTCCTCGCCTTCGACCTCGACCACTTCAAGGCGATCAACGACCGCCACGGCCATCCGGCAGGGGACGAGATCCTGAAGCTGTTCGCCGAGACCGCCCGTGCGGGCGCGGGCCCCGACGCGCTGCTGGTCCGCCTGGGCGGCGAGGAATTCGCGGCGCTGCTGCCCGACTGCGACCGGCACCAGGCGCTGAGCCGCGGCGCCCTGATCGCCAGCCGCTTCACCGCGGCGGCCGGGCGGGCCGAGGGCCCCGGCATTCCCGCGACGGTCAGCATCGGTCTCGCGGCGCCGGACCGCAGCGACCTGAGCGCGATGCTGGCCAGCGCCGATGCGGCCTTGTACCGGGCCAAGGGTCTCGGCCGCAACCGGATCGAGGCGGCGGCCCCGCAGGCGCTCTCCGCCGCGGCCTGAGACCCGGCTCCAGCGCCAAAACCGCCGCCCTCGTCCGTCGTCCGTGACACCGCCAGGGCTCGGCCGGCGGCCGATTCCTGTGCCGGGACGCGGGAGCGGGACCGCTCGCAGCCGCAGCAGGCACGCCTGGCCGAGCCGCGGCGCCGGTCAGCGACCCGTTTCGCCAGGGCCGCGAACAGGCGATCGACGGCCGCCCCCTGCGCGCCGCGCACGCGCTGGTCTGGTCGATGACCGACTTCGCCGTGGTGGACGCCCCGCGCCGGTGCGGCATCCGCGTCTGCCCCGATGGAGGGCGGCATCATCGGCGTCGACGTGTCCTGAGGCGCAAGGCCCTCCGGAGGGGAGGGGCGGGCCTCAGCCGAGTGGTGCCAGGGCCTGCTCGACGTCGGCGATGAGATCCTCGACGCTCTCCAGGCCGATCGAGAGGCGCACCGTCTCGGGGCCGACCTTGGCCGCCGCCTTGTCGGCGGGGGCGAGCTGGCGGTGGGTCGTGGTGGCCGGGTGAATCGCCAGGGACTTGATCTCGCCGATGTTCACCAGGTGCGAGATCAGCTTCAGCCCCATGATGAACTGGACCGCCGCCGCCTCGCCGCCCTTGAGCGCGACCGTGAAGATCGAGCCCGGACCCTGCGGCACGTAGCGGGCGGCCATGGCTTCGCCCTCCTGGCCCGGAAGGGCGGGGTAGCTGACCCAGGCCACCGCCGGGTGGTCCTTCAGGAAGGCCGCGACGGCGCGCGCGTTCGAACAGTGCCGCTCCATGCGCAGCGGCAGGGTCTCGATGCCGGTGAGCGTCAGGAAGGCGTTCATCGGCGACAGGCCAGGGCCGAGCTCGCGCATGCCGAAGACGCGGCAGGCCGAGGCGAAGGCGAAGTCCGGGAAGCGCTCGGTGAGCACGAGGCCGTCATAGTCGGCCCAGGGCTCGCTCATCAGGTTGTAGCGACCGGGGATCGCGGCCCAGTCGAAGCGGCCCGCATCGCAGATCACGCCGCCGATGGTCTGGCCGGAGCCGCCGAGGAACTTCGAGGTCGAGTGGATGACGATGTCGGCCCCGTGCTCGATCGGCCGGATCAGGGCCGGGGAGGCGAGGGTGTTGTCGACGACAAGCGGCAGCCCGTGGCGGCGCGCGACCTCGGCAATCCCGGCCAGGTCCATCACGGTGGCGCAGGGATTGACGATGGATTCGCAGATGATCGCCCGGGTCTCCGGGGTGATCTCGGCCTCGAAATCGGCCGGGGTCAGGCCCTTGGTGAATTGCGGCTTGAGGTCGTAGCGCCCGTCAAGGCGGTTCATCAGGCCGAGCGAGCCGCCGAAGAGCCGCGAGGAGGCGACGTAGGCCTCGCCGCTCTTCATCAGGGTCATCAGCACCATGAGCACGGCCGACTGGCCCGAGGCCACCGCCACGGCGGCCTTGGCGCCTTCCAGGGCGGCGACGCGGCGCTCGAGGGCGGCCACCGTCGGGTTGGAGCCGCGCGAGTAGGAGAACCCGGTGCGGCGCATGGCGAAGATGTCCGCCGCCTGCTGGGTGTCCTCGAAGACGAAGCCGTTGGTGAAGTAGATCGGCTGGGCCCGGGCGCCGGTGGCGGGGTCGGGGGCGGCGCCGGCATGGATCGCCTGGGTCGCGAAGCGATGGGTCTGGGTCTCGGTGGCCATCGGGGCCTCCCGTCTGTGAAGGTCGGGGGAGTGGTCAGGCGGCGCGGCGGGCGAAGGCGCGCAGGGTCCGGACCAGGGTCGAGGGCTCGTAGGGCTTCGGGATGAAGCGCGCCCCGTCGGGCATGTCGTGCGGGCCGGGCGTGCCCATGCCGGAGACGACGAGGACCGGGATGCCGGGCCAGCGATGCGCCACGAGGCGGGCGAGGGCGAAGCCGTCCATGGAGCCGCGTGGCATGTCCACGTCGGTCATCAGCACGTCGACGTCGCCGCGGCTCTCCAGCACCGAGAGGGCGTTGTCGGCGTGGCTCGCCTCCAGCACCTCGAACCCGGCATCCACGAGGGTGTCGGCGGCTTCCATCAGAAGCAGGCCGTCATCTTCGACGAGGAGCACGACGGGCAGGTCTGTCGACGCCTGCGGCTCCGGGGAATCTTGCCTCTCTGGCGGGTTCTGCGTCATCGGCGGCCGGACGATCTCGCGACAGGGGTGAGACGGGGGCCTATGCCCCGCCGACGGTGTCGTCAATAACGGCCGGTGTCGCGCGTCCGTTTCACCGGGGCGGCCAGGCGCCGCTCCGGCATCCCGGGGGCGAAGGCCACCGCGAGCCCGACCAGGGCCGCCAGGATGGCCAGGAACGCCAGTCCGTCGCTGATCTGTTCCACGTACGCCCAGTCCATCGAAGCCAAGGCCGACATCGCCACCTCCGGTGATCGCGACCCGAGCCTCGGCCCAACGTGGTAAAGGGAAGGTTAACACGGCCCCGCTCAGGCGTTGAGCGCGGCGTCGAGGTCGGCGATCAGATCCTGTGGATCCTCCAGGCCGACCGAGAGGCGCACCACCTCGGGCCCGGCGCCGGCGGCGATCCGCTGCGGATCGGTGAGCTGGCGGTGGGTGGTCGAGGCCGGGTGGATGATGAGCGAGCGGGTGTCGCCGATATTCGCCAGGTGCGAGAACAGGGTCAGGTTCGAGACCAGCTTGACGCCCGCCGCGTAGCCGCCCTTCAGCCCGAGGGTGAACACCGCGCCGGCGCCGTGCGGCGTGTAGCGCCGGGCGAGCTGATGATACCTGTCGGTCTCCAGCCCCGGATAGCTTACCCAGGCCACCGACGGGTGGCTCTGCAGGAAGGTCGCCACCGCCAGGGCGTTGTCGCAGTGGCGCTGCATCCGCAGCGGCAGGGTCTCGATGCCCGACAGGAGCAGGAAGGCGTTGAAGGGCGCCAGCGCCGGCCCGAGGTCGCGCAGGCCCAGCACCCGCACGGCGATGGCGAAGGCGAAGTTGCCGAAGGTCTCGGCCAGCACCTTGCCGGCATATTCGGGCCTGGGCGCCGACAGCATCGGGAAGCGCGCGTCGCCCGCCCACGGGAAGGTGCCGCCGTCGACCACGAGGCCGCCGATGGAGTTGCCGTGGCCGCCGAGGAACTTCGTCGCCGAGTGCACGACGATGTCGGCCCCGTGCTCGAAGGGGCGGATCAGGTAGGGGCTGGCCATCGTGTTGTCGACGATGAGCGGCAGGTTGTGGCGCTTGGCGATCTCGGCGAGCGCCGCGATGTCGGTGATGACCCCGCCCGGATTGGCGATCGACTCGCAGAAGATCGCCTTGGTGCGCGGCGTGATCGCCCGCTCGAACGAGGACGGGTCGTCGGTCTGGGCCCAGACCACGTTCCAGCCGAAGTTCTTGTAGGAGTGGTTGAACTGGTTGATCGAGCCGCCGTAGAGCCGGTCGGCCGCGATGAACTCGTCGCCCGGCTGCATCAGGGCGTGCATCACCAGGAACTCGGCAGCGTGGCCCGAGGCCACCGCCACGGCGGCGGTGCCGCCCTCCAGGGCCGCGACCCGCTCCTCCAGCACCGCGTTGGTGGGGTTGGTGATGCGCGAGTAGATGTTGCCGAAGGCCTCGAGCCCGAACAGCGAGGCGGCGTGCTCGGCATCGTCGAACACGAACGAGGCGGTCTGGTAGATCGGCGTGGCGCGGGCGCCCGTGGTCGGGTCGGGCACCGCGCCGGCATGGATGGCCCGCGTGTTGAAGCCGGGCAGACGATCGGTCATCGAGAAAAACCTCCCGGGCCCGCCGGCCCGCACACGCCTGTGGTCTCGTGCCCGTCCTCTACGCCCCGCCGGACGGCGGCGGAAGAGGACAGCATCCGCTGAAACGAACGATGGTTCTTTATGCCGGACGTGCCGGAGGGTCAAGGCGCGACGGGCCGGCGCGACGCCGCGCCCCGGCCGCGGAAGCGTCCACTTTCACACCGTCTTCGTGCTGCAATGCAAAAGCTTTGCCGCAGAACGAATACAGTTATGCATTGATCTGTTTTAATAACCGCCTCGGAAAAAGGTACAAAACATCGCGCCGTAATAGAAACCACGCAAAAATAGCCATAGGTTAATGCGGGCCACGGGGTGGGCAAATCTAGTGCCTCCTCCCGCATGGAGGAAAGCCCATGGCAACGAATACTCAGAACAACACAAGCTCTGCCATAAGCGCCGCCCTGATCGACGAGCAGAACCTGCTCTCCCTGCTCGCCCCCTACACCCTCGCGCCCACCGGCACCGGGCCGCTCGCCCCGGAGAACCCGGCGATCAACGCCCTGGCGGAGGCCACCGGGACGGTGGTCGCCCAGCTGGTGCCGTCGAACAATTCGGGGGTCAGCGGCGAGGCGATCCTCCACCTCGACAGGGCGGCCGGCCGCGTCAGCCTCGACGTCATCGCCAGCGGCCTGACCCCGGGCCAGATCCACCCGCAGCACATCCACGGCTTCGACAACGACGCGCCGTCGCTCCTGCCCAACATCACCCTCGATGCCGACCGCGACGGCTTCGTGGAGGACCCGGAGGGCGCGCCGGTGGTGGCGCCCGCGCTCCTCAGCGGCACCGTCTCCGGGGCGGTGACCGACGTGGAGATCTCCACCGACTTCCCCAGCGCCGACGCCAACGGCAACCTGCGCTTCCACCAGGACTACCAGTTCAACCTCGCCGACCCGAACCAGGCGGCGATCTTCGAGAACCTGGAGCAGCGCCTCGCCGGGCGCGAGTTCCAGATCCACGGCCTCGCCGTGGCGGCCGGGGAGGGCGCCGGCACCGGCAACGAGGTCGACGGCAGCGACGGCTACAAGATCGCCCTGCCGGTGGCCAACGGCATCTTCCTGCCGCTGGCGGCGGTGGAGCAATCCGTCGCCGACCTCAGCGAGACCTACCGGTTCTACAACGCCACCAGCCAGGACCACTTCTTCACCAACAGCGCGGCCGAGCGCGACCAGCTCCTCCTCGGCGCCTCG
The DNA here is from genome assembly GCF_002917135.1 of Methylobacterium sp. V23. Taxonomy (NCBI): domain Bacteria; kingdom Pseudomonadati; phylum Pseudomonadota; class Alphaproteobacteria; order Hyphomicrobiales; family Methylobacteriaceae; genus Methylobacterium; species Methylobacterium sp. V23. Next base: position 79,387 of record NZ_PDHT01000003.1, on the reverse strand, counting down.
GGCTACCGCTACGAGGGGGTTGCCTGGGAGACGCCCGCCGACGGCCTCGGCACGGTGGACGTGTTCCGCTTCTACGACACGCAGAACGGCACGCACTTCTACACGGCGAGCACCACGGAGCGGGACCAGCTCCTCGCCAGCGCGCCGAGCTTCCACCTGGAGGGCGTCGCCTTCCAGGCCTATGCCGACCCGGCCGTGGCCGGCACCGGGGCCGAGACCGTCGAGCGCTTCTACAACACCGGCTCGGGCGCCCACACCTTCACGGCGGACCCGGGCGAGATCGCCGCGATCCGCGGCGGCCAGGCCGGGGCGAACTGGGTCGACGAGGGCCAGGCCTTCACGGTCCACGCGCCCCTGAGCGAGCTGCACGCCTGAGCGCCGATCCGGCGGGCGGACCCGTCCGGGCCCGCTCGCCCCCCGGAAGGCAAGTGTTCCGCGCCCGATCCCCAGCATTCGGCGCTATCCTGCCGGTCGAAGCTGAGCTATGGCCCCACGCCATGAGCCAGACCGCGACCCGCCCGACCCTCGCCAGCCCGACCGCGGCGCCCGAAACCGTGCCGGCGGCGCGAATTCTCATCGCCAGCTTCGTCGGCACCGCGATCGAGTTCTACGACTTCTACGTCTACGCCACCGCGGCCGCCCTGGTGATCGGGCCGATCTTCTTCCCGCCCGGCGATCCGGCGGTGCAGACGCTGGCCGCCTTCGCCACCTTCTCCATCGCCTTCATCGCCCGGCCCCTGGGCGCGGCCTTCTTCGGCCATTTCGGCGACCGGGTCGGGCGCAAGGCGACCCTCGTGGCCTCGCTGATGATCATGGGCCTGTCGACGGTGCTGATCGGCTGCCTGCCCTCCTACGCCACCGCGGGCTGGTGGGCGCCGCTGGCCTTGTGCGTCCTGCGCTTCGGCCAGGGCGTCGGCTTCGGCGGCGAGTGGGGCGGGGCGGCCCTGCTGGCGGTGGAGAACGCGCCGCCGGGCCGGCGCGCCCTCTACGGCATCTTCCCGCAGCTCGGCGCCCCCGTGGGCTTCATCACCGCCAATCTGGGCTTCCTCGGCCTCGCCCTGGCCCTGAGCCCCGCCGACTTCCAGGCCTGGGGCTGGCGCATCCCGTTCCTGGCCTCGGCCGTGCTCGTGGGCGTCGGGCTCTATGTCCGCCTCAAGCTCACCGAGACCCCGGTCTTCAAGGCCGCCCTGGCGAAGGCCGCCCCCGAGAAGGTGCCGCTGGCGGTGATCTTCACCAAGTACCTCCGTGCGACCCTGCTCGGCACCTTCGCGATGGTGGCCTGCTACGCGGTGTTCTACCTCTCCACCGTCTTCGCCCTGAGCTACGGCGTCTCGACGCTCGGCTTCACCCGGCCGACCTTCCTGCTCTTCGAGTGCGTGGCCGTGCTGTTCATGGGCCTCGGCATCCCGCTCTCGGGCTGGGCCGCCGACCGCTTCGGACGCCGCCCCGTCCTGCTCTCCGGCCTCGTCTTCACCGCCAGCCTCGGCCTGCTGATGGGCCCGATGCTCGGCAGCGGCCAGGGCGGCCTCGTCCTCGGCTTCCTGTGCCTCGGCCTGTTCGCCATGGGCTGGCTCTTCGGCCCCATGGGGGCGCTGCTGCCCGAACTCTTCCCGACCCGCGTGCGCTACACCGGCGCCAGCGTGACCTACAACCTCGCCGGCATCCTGGGCGCCTCCGCCGCGCCGTACCTGGCGCAGCGGCTGTCGGAATGGGGTGGTGTGGGTTGGGTGGGGCTGTACCTGGCCGTGGCGGCGGGGATCAGCTTTGTGGCTGTGGCGCTGATGGCGGAGACCGCAGATGACCAATTGAAAAGCTGAAATATTTCATCTACCAACTTTAAGCTGAGCAATTAGAAGATGTAGAGACATTCCTTTGCCAATCAGAAAGCGGCAGATCAATGAACCCCAGGCAACCGGACCCTGGGCGGATCTAGCACTTTATAGTATCGGTTGGAGGGCGTTTCAAGATCTTTGCTCGCAGATTTGCGATGAAGTATTCAAACAACCTGTCCAAATTTACAGGGAAGCTCAAGACGGTGGTCAAGATGCTGTTTTTATCGCGGCTACACCGTCTGGACCTAAAGACGCGACTATACAGTGCAAACATTCCTCCGATCAACATCGACGGCTCAAAGTTGGCGACCTAACTAAAGAACTAATAACAGTCAAAGAGCTTGTCTCTAAACAACAGGCTGACAATTATATAATTTTGACTAGCATGAGCGTCGATGCTCCGGTAGCGGCAGCGCTTCGTGATAAATTACGAAAAGCCGGAGTGATCAAGCCAAGAGTTTTTGGAAAAGAATTCATTGTTAGAGCAATTCGCTATAACTCAAAGCTTAGAGCGCTAGTACCCCAAGTTTATGGACTTGGAGATTTAAGCACCATACTTGACAAAAGGCTTTTCGATCAGACGCGAGCCCTAATTGAAACATGGGTACCAAAGTTGAAACTATACGTTCCAACGAAATCTAATCGCTCTGCAGTCCAATCACTTACGAAAAATGGCATTGTCTTGCTGGTCGGCAATCCATCGTCTGGAAAATCAACTATTGGCGCAATACTTTCTACTATTGCCACTGGTGGCAGTGATCACGGCATCTACTATTTAACGAGCCCACGTGATTTTGAAACCAGTTGGAATCCGCATGACAAGAAACGATTCTTTTGGATTGATGACGCGTTCGGCTCAAATGTTCTGAGAGATGAGTTTGTACAGGATTGGACATCCACTTTCAGCAAAGTCGTAGCCGCAATTTTGCAAGGAAATAGATTCGTTTTTACCTCTCGTCGTCACATTTATGAAGCTGCAAAAAGTAAATTAGGCCAAAAAAACCTTCCAGTATTTTCAGATCGCTCCGCAGTTGTTGATGTTGGAGATTTATCGACAAGCGAGAAGCAGCAAATTCTCTACAACCATATCAACTTTGGCAATCAAACTCAAACCTGGAAAAGATCGGTCAAACCGTATCTTCACGCTCTTACAAATGTAACCGAATTTCTTCCTGGTATTGCGGAACGTCTCGGCGATCCGAATTTCACGAAAAGTCTTGGAACGACCGAGCATGAGCTTATGCGTTTCATGCAAGAACCTCGTGGACATCTCATTGATACAATAAACGCCTTGGACGACACGCTCCGGGCAGGTTTGATAATGATCTATGTTCATCAAGGAAGTTTTTCGTTCGACCAATCTGATAGCGATGCAAGCAAGGCCGTTGCAAAACTGCTTGCTGTACCTCTTCCAAAGGTCATGGAACGCTTTAAAGAATTAAAAGGGTCATTTATAACCGAAGCAAAACACGAATCTAAGCAAAAATGGGTTTTTTCGCATCCAACTATTTCAGATGCTTTGACAGAGATATTGAAAGGGCAATCGTTCATGATGGAAGCGCTACTACACGGCGCTCCAGTAAAAACCATCCTATCAAGCTTTGTATGCGAGGGAATCTACGGGTTCGCTGATGCCCCAACAATCCCATCACATTTAAATGACGTACTAGCAAAGCGTTTGATCGAAACTGAAGATGACTTAAGCAGTAATCGTCATCTTTTTAATTTTTTAGCATCTCGATCAAGCATGGATCTTGTCTCAAAAACTCTTCAACTTAATCCAAGCATTTTAGAGCGTAGTTCATGGAGCTTCTATAAGGCAATTCTAGATGCAAAAACAATCGTGTGCGGAAAAGCCCATACGCTCGGTTTATTGCCCGATGCTGTGAGAGATCAAATCGCGGAACAACTTGAAAACTCCGCAATAGACGATTTTGATCTTTCATTCACAGAAGATGCAAGCATATTGGGGCTAATTCCTCCACAACGATTATTTTCTTTAGGGGTGCAAATTCGATCTCAGGCTATCACTGAGTTGGCAAATCGCATCACATCAATTGAAGAAGAAGCAGATCTAATTGAAGACCCCGATAGTCATTTTGAAATAATCACTCAGAGTCTAAATGTACTTGACCAGTTTATAAATCTTGATGAAGATACTATTGCTTTAATCAAAGAAGCGCGAGACTCTATTGAAGTGTCCATCGAAATTATAACAGATAAAAAGACTGCCAAAGAACAAGAAGAAGAGGATCACTCAATAGAATGGGAGCATATGTCTGGTACAAATAAAGTTGTTCCGATGTCAGATAGAATGAAAGAAGACGGTCCAAAAATTTCCGGAAATTCGCGCTCCGTTCATGATGATTTAGACTTGTAAATCTTTCAGAGCTGGGGCTACCGAAAAATCTCAATCTTCGGACACCGATCCATCACCACCACGCATCCCTGATCCTCAGCCCGTTCCGCCGCTGCATCATCCCGCACCCCGATCTGCATCCAGATGAAGCGCGGCGGCTGGGGGAGGGCGAGGGCCTCGTCCACCACCCCACCGGCCGCGTCGGAACTGCGAAAGATCTCGACCATGTCGACGGGCTCGGGCAGGTCGGCGAGGCGGGCATAGACGGGCTGGCCCTGGAGCGTCTGTCCGGCGAGCCCGGGATTGACCGGGATCACGCGGTAGCCGCGCGCCAGCAGGAAGGCCATGACGTGGTGGCTCGCCCGGGCCGGATTGGGTGAGGCGCCCACCAGCGCGATGGTCCGGGTCTCGGTGAGGACCCGGCGGATCAGGGCGGGGTCGTAGGCATCGTGGGACTGGCGCATCCTGGATCTTGTCGGGCAAGCGGCGGCGTGCTGCAAGGCTTCGCGGGTCGTCGATCAGATTTCCGGCCAAGATGCGCTGAGTGTCCGCAAGTCGTCGCGCGGTCGTCCCGCCGCATCGGGGCGGTGGCGGCCCGGTGAACCGGAGTGTCCGTCCATGTCCGAGACCCTGCCGCAGACGCTCTCCCTGCAAGAGACCGTGGCTTTCCTCGAAACGGCCTTCCCGCAGATGGATGCCGGGGGCCGGACCTACCACCTCGTCGAGGTCGGCCCCGGCCTCGCCCGGATGCGGATGGACCACCACGAGCGCCACCTGCGCCCCGGCGGCACGGTCTCCGGCCCTTCCATGATGGCGTTGGCCGACTACGCCCTCTACGCGGCGATCCTCGCCAGCCTCGGCCCGGTGGCGCTCGCCGTCACCACCAGCCTCAGCTTCAACTTCCTGCGCAAACCGGGCCCCCACGGGCTCCTCGGCAGCGCCCGCCTGCTCAAGCTCGGCCGGCGCCTCGCCGTCGGCGAAGTCCACATCACCGGCCCGGACGGCGAGCCCCTGGTCTGCCACGCCACCGGCACCTACGCGATTCCGCCCGGCGCATGACTTCGTTGCCGGCTCGGCGCACGGACCTTCGCGGGCAGCGCGGCTCCCCCGTCCCGGCCGGAGCGGGCGCCCGTCGCGTCGGGCCGGATTTCGCCGGAGCCCCCATCCGGCGACACGCGCCGCCTCACGGCTGCGCCAGGACCCGGCACAGGCGCTCGGTCATGGCGTCGAGCCGGCGCCGCAACCGGGCGGTCTCGGCCGGGTCCCCGGTGGCCCCGAGGGCCAGGGTCAGGGCCCCGACCTGGAACGCGAGGTAGCACGGGGTGAGGCAGGCGATGAGCTCGGGGTCGATGGCCCGATCCCCCGCGACCTCGACACGACCCGCGAGGTATACACGGGCGTTCTCGGACAGTCCGAACTCCTCCGCGGCGCCGACCACATCCCAGGCGATGTCCTGGCAGCCCACGAGGTCGTGCCCCGCCGCATGGTCGAGGGCATCGGCCTTGAGGAGCCGCCCATCGGGCAAAGCCAGCCATTTCCAGGGCTGCATCCGGTTGTCGGTCTCGACCCGGCGGACGCTCCGCTCCAGGGCGGCGAGCCGCCCCGGGGTCCAGCGGTCGAGGGTGGCCGCCGCGGGTTTTCCCAATGCGGTCAGCACGTTGTGCCGGGCCATCGCCATCAGGGCCGGAAGATCCGCCCCATCCTCAGCCCCTGCCGGAAGGGTGCGGGCCCGGTACCCGAGATAGTCCCCGATCCGCTCGAGCCAGGCCGACCCGTCCGCCGCCTGCAGGGGCATCGCCGCCCCGTGCCAGCGCTCCACCAGGAAGCCGTGCCGCAGGCCCACCACCGCGGGGATGAACCCCGCCGCCGACAGCGTCCGGGCCCGCGCCAGCTTGGCCTCGGCGGGGGCCCCGAGCCCGGCGAATTTCAGATACCAGGTGCGATTGTCCTGCCGCCACAGGAACTTGCGCCGCTCCTGCCAGGCGTTCACCGGCGGCCAGTCCGCCGTGTCGGCATAGAGGTGCCGGCGCCACGCGCCGCCGGAGACCTCCTCCAGCGCCGCCCCGGCCCCCTCCGAGACCCAGGCCGCGAGCCCCTGCTCCGGTGCGCCGATCACCGCGTCGGCGCTCACGATGTCCCGCCGCATCCGGTCCCAGCGCCGCCTCTGCGCCGCTCCCGCCTGCGCCCCCGGCGCCCCGTCATGGCTCGGGAACAGGGTGATGCGCTCCTCCGCCACCCCGAGCCGATCCAGCGCGTCCAGCACCGCCCCGAACGAACTCCCCGACAGGCCCGGCCCCTCGTCCACCACCGCCACCGGCCCCGTCCACGCCCGGATCTCGGCCGCCAGGGCCTCCGACAGGGCGAGTTCCCGCCCGAACGGGTGCCCCACCGGCCGGACGGTGATGATGCGCCGGCTCCCCAACCCCGCTGCCACCACCGCGGCCAGGGGCGCGCCGATGCTGCGGATGCCGATCACCAGGGTCTCGGGCCCGAGGCCTGAGCGCCGGGCCGCCATCGCGTAAGTCTCCGGGTAGGTTGCGTAAAACGCGAAGCCCTCGCACCAGCGCGCGGTGATCCGCGCCGGCAGCGCCAGGGCGGCGAGGGTGGACATTGCCGGCTCGCCATCCGGCACCGGCCCGCGAAACCCGCTCACCCAGGAGGCATCGACCGCCTCCGCCAGGGCGAGCATCAGCGCCGTCGCGGCGTCCTGGTCCGGCGCCGAGGCATCGGCGCCGGCTTCGGAAAACGCCGCATCCGCAAGGCCTTGCAGCAGCATGCCGGCCGCGATCAGGGCCGCCACCAGCGCCTCGTGCCGGGTCCGGTCCCGGCCCGCCGCGGCCGCCCGCAACCGGGCGGCGACGTCGCCCAGGAGATCGCGCGGGTCCGTCGGGCGGTCCCGCTTGCCGAAGACGATCACGCGCCGGGGAGGCTCCCGCCGGGGGCGTAGCGGCGCACCATCGCGGCGCAGAAGGCCGCGTATTCCGCAGGATCGATCGGCGGGCTGGTGTGGTGCGGAGACAGCCCGCGATGCTCCGGCGTGAAGCAGAACGTCACGGTGACGTCGAACTCCTCCAGCGCCCGCATCTGCCGGTCGAACCAGTCCAGCGCGTTGGGCCGGAAGCTGTCGGCCCAGGACAGGCCGGTGCGCAGGTAGGTGACGCCCAGGCGCTTCATCCAGGCCACCGCCTCCTCCAGGCGATGGTCCTCGTAGTGGAACCACTGGCACAGGCCCAGGGCCGGCGTATGCCGCGCGAACGCCTCCAGGGCGCGCTTGGGCGTGCCGTCCTGGTTCAGCAGCCCCATGTGGAAGTGGCGGTAGTAGGAGGAGCCCTCCGCCTCCCGGTGCCGGGTGGTCGCCTCCCATTCCCGGGGCAGGTCGTAGAGGCTGTACCAGTGGATGCGCGGCGCCTGTCCGATCAGGAGCTCCGCCGTCCGGTCGACGCCCCAGAGTTGCACCTCCTCGGCGCCGAAGGTCGAGATGCCGACCTCCGAGACCCAGACCGGCAGGTTCGTGACCGCGCGGATCTCCGCGATCTTGGCCGGCCATTCGTGGATCTGCCAGAGGTTCCAATCGAGGGGAAAGCCGTGCACCGCCACCGCGTCGACGGCGTCGAGGGCGCCCGCCCGCTCCATGCGCTGGATGAAACCGGGGTCGATCGGCGAGATGCCGCCGAGCACCCGCGGCAGGGTCGGGTTCTCCGCCCGGATGGCGCGGCCCGCGGCCGTCACCATCGCGGCGAAGCGGTGCCAATCGGGGTCGAGCTCCGGGTCCCAGTGGGATTTGTTGTTGGGCTCGTTCCAGAGCATCACGGCTTCGATCACGCGGGCATCTCCTGGGCGCGCGGCGGCGCCGGATAGACAGCCCCGGGCTCGGGCTTCTCGGCACAGCGGCAGAGATAGACCTCCTCCTCGGGGTGGCCGACGATGGCGAAGCCGCTGGCTCGCAGCATCGCCTCGGTGCAGGCGCGGTTGGGCACCCACCAGTTGGTCGGGTCGCCGGAATACCGGTGCTCGATGAAGTGCAGCTTCGGGTAGCCCGGCTCGGCGAAGGGCGCCGTGGCGAAGAAATCGTAGTCCTCCGCCACCGGGGCGACCGTGGACGCCCCGCGCTGCATCGACTGGAAGACCAGCAGGTCCCCCGCCACCGTCTCGCGAATGAGGTCCAGCGCCAGCAGCGGATGGCGCAGGTGGTAGAGCACGCCCATGAACAGCACGATGTCGAAGCGCTCGCCGAGCGACCCGACATCGTAGACGGAGCCCTGCACGAACGCGATGTCCTGCCCCGTCACCTGCGCGGCGAAGCGCGCCTGGGCGAGATAGCGCTCATCGGAATCGAGGCCGAGCACCCGTGCGGCGCCCCGGCGCTTCATCTCGATGGCGTAGAATCCGCCGTTGCAGCCGATGTCGAGGACGCTCCGACCCGTCAGGTCGGCCGGAATCGCGTCGGCGAAACCCCGCCACTTCACGGCCGGGTAGTCGCCGAGAAAGTGCTCCGGCGCGGTCCAGACGCCGTCGAGGTTCATGTTGTGGAACCAGGGACCGAGCGCCTCGATCTCGCGGCGCAGGGCATCCGCCCCGCCGCGCGGGTGTTCCTCGGGTCTCATCATGGCGAACCCTTCATCGCAGGTGAGCCGTGCCGTTGACGCTGCAGACCCGGCCGCCTCCCGGCCAGAACTCGACGACGCTGATCGAGGCCGGCTCGACCACGAGGCGATCGTAGGCGGAGACGGAGAGGCCCAGGATGCCGAGGAGGACGGCCCGGATGACATCGCCGTGGCTCACCGCGATCAGGCACTCCTCCGGTCGCGCCAGGAGGGTCGCCAGGGCGCGGGCCTGCGCCTCGCCCATGCTTTCGCCCCCGGGGGGGCGATGGTCCGCCCGGTGCGTATTCCAGGCCCGCCAGGCCGGGTCGCCGGCGAGGTCGGGCAGGGCCCGCCCGGTCCAGTCACCGAAGTCGAGCTCGTCGAGGCCCGGCTCCTCGCTCACTGCCAGCCCGAGCGCCGCGGCGATCGGCGCGGCGGTCTCCCGCGTCCGCGCCCGGGGGCTCGACAATAGCGCGCCGGCGCCACGGCCCCGCAGGGCTTCGGCGAGCCGATCCGCCTCGTTACGACCCTGCGCACCGAGGCTGACCCCGGGCATGCGCCCGCACAGGATGCGGTTCAGCCGGTCGTGGCTGCCGTGGCGGACCAGGATGACCCGGGTCACGGGGCGCCCACGGCCGAGGCTTCGGGCTCGCCGGTGATGAAGGCCCGCGTGCGCGTCCGCGCCTCCGCGTCGGTGAACTGCTGGGGCGGCGCCTTCATGAAGTAGCTCGAAGGCCCGACCAGCGCGCCGCCGATCCCACGGTCGAGGGCGAGGCGGGCGCAGCGTACCGCATCGATGACGATGCCGGCGGAATTCGGCGAATCCCACACCTCCAGCTTGAGCTCCATCGACAGGGGAACCCCACCGAAGGCCGTGCCCTCCAGGCGGATCTGCGCCCATTTCCGGTCGGTCAGCCAGGGAACGTGGTCGCTCGGGCCCACATGGATGTCGTCGGGATCGAGGGGTACGTCGAGCTGGCTCGTCACCGCGCGGGTCTTGGAAATCTTCTTCGATTCCAGGCGCTCACGCTCGAGCATGTTCTTGAAATCGGCGTTGCCGCCGAAATTCAGCTGGTAGGTTCGATCGAGGCGCACCCCGCGCTCGCGCATGAGGTTGGCCAGCATCCGGTGCACGATGGTGGCACCGACTTGGCTCTTGATGTCGTCGCCGAGGAGCGGAAGGCCGCGCTGCTCGAACCGTGCCCGCCAGGCGGGATCGGAGGCGATGAAGACCGGGATGCAATTGACGAAAGCGCAGCCGGCTTCGAGGGCGCAGCGGGCATAGTGCTCGGTGGCCGCCTGGGATCCCACCGGCAGGTATGAGACCAGGACCTGCGTTTGCGTACGCTCCAGTTCCGCCGCCACGTCGACCGCCGGGCCGTCCGCCTCGCGGATCTCGGCGCTCAGGTAGCGCCCGAGACCGTCGAGGGTCGGCCCCCGCTGCACGGTGATGCCGGTGCGGGGCACCTCAGCGAAGCGGATGGTGTTGTTGGGCGGGGCCGCAATCGCGTCGGCGAGGTCGCGCCCGACTTTCTCGGCGTTCACGTCGAAGGCCGAGACCACCGCGATGTCGCGGACGTGGTAGCCGCCCAGCGACACGTTCATCAGCCCCGGCACCGTCTCCGAGGGGTCGGCGTCGCGGTAGTAATCCAGACCTTGCACGAGGGAGGAGGCGCAGTTGCCGACCCCGACGAGGCCGACGCGGATCGGGCCTGTGCTCATGCGCGAGCCTCCGCCAAGGGATGCAGCTCACCCGCCGCGCCTTGCATGGCGATGGCGGCACGCAGGATCTCCTCCAACTCCAGCGCGCGGTGCGCGGCGCTGTGCCGGTCCAGCACCCGCGCGCGCGCAGCCGCGCCGATGCGCCGGCGCGACACCTCCGGCTGCCGTCGCAGGATCGACAGAACCTCGTCGGGCGCCTCGGCGGTGATGATCTCGGAGCCCGGCGTCAGGATCGTCGCGAGGCCATCCCAGCTGTCGCTGATGATCGGCGTGCCGACGCAGGCGGCCTCGAACAGGCGCACGCTCGGACTGTAGCCGGCGCGGATCATGTCGGCACGGGTGACGTTCAGGGTGTAGCGGCTCGCCGCATAGAATTCTGGATGCTGGTCCGGTGGACAATGGGCGATCCGGCTGACGTTAGCCGGCCAAGCGATGGTGTCTGGGTATTGTGGGCCGGCGACGCAGAAGCGCAGCTCGGGCGCGCGCCGCGCCGGCTCCAGCAGCAGGCGCTCCAAGGTCGGCTGTCGGTCGGGACTGTAGGTGCCGAGATACGAGAGGTCGTAGGCCGGGGCGCGCTCCAGCGGCGGGTAGGCCTGCGGGTCGACGGAGCAGTAGAGGGCGCGGGCCGCCGGCGAGCCGTAGGCCTCCTCCAGTAGGCGCAGGGTCGGACCACCCGTGAAGGACAGGTAGAGGCCGTAGTCCGCGATCTGCCGCCGTGCCAGGTAGGCGCAATCCTCCGCTTCGAGGCGCGCCAGGGTGACGGGCGTATCGATGTCGTAGAAGACGGCGCGGCCCTCGGCCCAAGCCAGCACGCGATCTCCCACCGCGATGCCGTCGGGCACGTAGGACCCGACGATGACGGCGTCGGCTCCTGCGATCTCTCCGCGCCAAGCGTCGAGGGCCGCGAGATCGGGATAGAGCGCGAAGCGGCAGAAGCCGGGCTCCGGCAGATCCCGATGCTCCGCGTACCAGGGCACATCGCGCTCGAGGAACAGGACGTCGTGGCCACGGGCAGCGAAGGCCTTGAGCAGGGCCCGATAGGTGGTGGCGTGCCCATTGCCCCAGGACGAGGACAGGCTGAGGCCGAGTACGACGAGGCGTAGGGGGCGGTTCATGCGACGCTCCGGACCGGGGCAAGGGTCCCCTTGCGAGCGGCCTCCTCCTTCAGGATCAAATCGACCTCGGCCCCTCGGCGGGCATAGGTGTGGTCGGAGGTGATGCGCGCGCGTGCCGCCTCGCCGATCCGCCGGGCCCGCTCCGGCGTCAAACTCGCGAGGTGCTCGGCGACCTCGCGGCCGTCCCGGGCGACCAGCACCTCCGCATTGGGCGCAAGGAACAGTTCGATCCCCTCCCAGGCATCCGTGATGAGGCAGGCTCCGGCCCCCGCCGCCTCGAACACGCGCGTCGCCGGCGAGAACCCAACGGCCGCCATGCTGTCGCGCGCGATGTTCAGCACCGCCAGCGGCGAGGTGTTGAAGGCGTTGTGCTCGCGCGTATAGACGTGCCCGAGATGGTGTACGTTGCCTGGCAGGCTCCGGCTCTCCCAGCCGCTGCCGCCGATGAGGAACCGACGCTCCGGCAGGCGCGCCGCGGCATCGAGGAAGAACGCCTCCACGCGTGCCTCACGGTCCGGCAGGCGGTTGCCCAGGAAGGCGAGGTCGGCGGCGAAGCGCGGTTCCGGCGGCACCGGGTGATGCGTCGCCGGATCGAGGGCATTGTAGATCGGGATGCAGCGGCGGGCGCCGAACCCCTCGTAGGCGGTGATCACCGGGGGGCCGCCACCGTAGGTGAGAACGAGGTCGAGAGCCGGCATCGCCCGGTGCAGGCCGTGCTGTGGATCCGCGCGCATCTCCGCCAGGGTCGCGGGCGCATCGACGTCCCAGAAGATGCGGATCGCCTCCGGGCGCGCCGCAGCCAGGACGCCGTCGAGGAGTTCGTCGTCGAATACGCCGACGCCGCTCGCCTTGACGACGACGTCGGCTCCGGCGGCCTCGGCCACGACGGCGCGCATGGCCTCCACGGTGGCCGGATAGACCTTCACCTCGGCATAAGCGGGTGGGTCGATGTCACGATGCTGCTGCCGGTCGAAGGCGTCCGGCTCGTAGAAGGTCACCTGGTGCCCGCGGGCGGCCAGATCGCTGAGGAGGCCGCGATAGTAGGTCGCCGCCCCGTTCCAATAGGAGGACAGCAGGCTGGAGCCGTAGAAGGCGATCTTCATGCGGATCTCTCCAGGGATTCGGTGCGGCGTTCGGGGGTCCGAAGGGCTGCGACGATGCCGAGCAGTTCGTTCGCCCGGTGCGCGCAGGTGTGACGGGCCGCGATGGTCGCAAGCCCCTGCGTACGCAGGTTTGTGCGCAGGGCATCGTCCTCCCGCAGCGCCCGCAGGTGACGCTCCATCTCGGCTCCGTCGCGGGCGATGAGGTAGTCGATCCCTGGCCGGAAAAGTCCCTCCGCATCCTCCCACGGCGCAGAGGCCAGTGGGATGCCACAGGCCAGCGCCTCGAACACCCGGATCGTCGGGATGCCGGGCAGGTGGCGGACGTAGAACCGGCGCGGCACGTGGACGGTGGCGAGATGCTGCGCGAACAGGGTGGGTGCAGCGGCGTTCGGCGCCCAGCCTCGATAACGCGCACCGTAGCGCGCCAGGGTTCGGATCGCCGCCTCGGGATAGCGGACGCCGAAGATGTCGAGATCGAGCCCTGAGGCGCGCGCGGGCGCGAACAGGTATGTCTCCAGCTCCTCGCTGCGCTCGTCGTCGCCCCAATTGCCGATCCAGATCAGTCCCGTGCGAACGCCTTCGGTGGCAGGCGGACGGAACAGGCGGGTGTCGGCGGCTTCGTGCCAGACGAAGGCGCGCCGACCCCAGCCCCAATCGCGGTAAACCGCCGCCAGGGTCTCGCCGAACGCCAGGATGCCGTCGAAGCCGGAGAGATCGAAGCGACGCATCTCGTCCGGCGCGCTGACGGCCCGGTGATGCGTGTCATGAAACAGCAACGTGTAGCGCGCGCCGGCCTTCCGTCTCGCACCGAGGGCCGCGGCGAGGGCGGGGTCATTCCATTCGTGTAAGATGACGACGTCCGCGTCCGCGGTACGCTCGACCACGGCATCGATCGCGCTGTAAGGCTCCGAAGTCAGGTCCGGATAGGCCTCGCGAAAGCGATCCAGGCCCGCAGGTCCATGGTCACGAAGCAGATTCTCCAGGCTCCAGGTCCCCTCCGGCTCGTAGGCCTCGACGGTGTGGCCGAGGGCGATCATCTCGCGGAGGACGCCACGCAGGAAATGCGCGTTGCCGTGGTTCCAGCACGAGGCCAGGGAGTGGGTGAAATAGGCGATCCTCATGCGGCCGCCCCGGCCAGGGCGCGGACAGGCGTGTCGGTCCAGCATGCGCGAAAGACCGCGAGGACGCCGTCGGTCATCGCGTCGACGCCGTAGAGCTCGGCACGGGTCCGCGCCGCCCGGCCTCGGCGGCCCCGCTCGGCGGGATCGTCGGCCAATTGACGGATCGCCGCCGCGGCGCCCGCAGCATCGGAGGGATCGACGAAGAGCGCCACGCCCTCCCAGAGTTCGCGAAAGCTCGCGAGGTCGGAGAGAACGAGGGCGCAGCCGGCGCTGGCTGCTTCCAGCACGGCGAGGCCAAAGGGCTCGTAGCGGGCCAGCGAGAGGAAGACCGGGCGCGCGCCGAGTTGGGCGGCGACCCCCGCATCGTCGAGGCGCCCGAGGCAGTCGAGATGCGGCGCCAGCACTCGCTCTCCCGCCGGGCCCTCAAGCGGACCCGCCGCCCGCAAGGGCCAGTCGATGCGTGCACCGACCTGATCGAGGGTCGCTGCGTTCTTGGCCCGGTCCCAGAGGCGCCCGGCGGTAAAGACGTAGGATGCCGGCGACGTCGTCTGTGTCGGCGCCGCCGGGGTCCGACGCCCGTTGCGCACCACCCGGGGCGGCTCGGCCAAGCCGTAGACCCGCTGTGTCGCTACGGCGAACGCCTCCGTCGGCGCCAGCAGGGTATCGACGTGGGTGCAGCCCTCGGCCACGCAATCGCGACGCCAGACAAGGTCTCGCGGCAACGGACCGGTCTCGACCGCGTCCCACCATGTGCCGACGCAGGAATGGCAGACGGCCACGACGGGCACCGGAAAATGCGCGGAGGCGAAGGCCGGGGAGTGGAGATGGATGATGTCGGCCTTCAGGCTCGCGGCGAGGCGTACCAGGGCCTCCGCGGCGGCCCGCACCTCCGCCGGGTCCTTCGCCAGCCATTCGAGGGCCAGGTCGGTGGCTTGGATGCGGGCGCCGCTGGCGCTCTCGGCGGCGGCGATCTGCGCGGGGCTCGGCGCCGGCCCGAGCACGGCGATGGTCACGGTCAGCCCGCGTCGCACCAAGCCCTGCGCGAGATCGAGGCTGTACTGCCACACCCCACCGAGCGCATCGGCCGTCATTAAAACATGCGGATGGGTCTTCACCGGCAGCCGCATGCGGCCTCCAGTTCCCGGAGTGGTAGCGGAACCTCTTCCTGGATGTCGCTGAGGCGCTCGAATTGTCCGAGGTAATGGGCATGGGCGCGTTCCCAGGCCTGATCGTCCGGCTCACCCCAAAGGCGGCGATAATCCGGTGAACTGGGGTATGGGTAGAGTGGGACCGGATCGTTGGCCCAGACCCCTTTCCGACGCAGGCGGTCGCGCCATTCGGCGACCAGTGCGGGGTCGTCACCCGCCATGGCGATAAGGTTGGCTTGGACGAAGGGCACGCTCCGCCGCGCATAGACGAGACGCTCGGCGAGATCGTCGGTGGACGCACGGCATTTCTTGTCGAGGGCAGCCCGCCCGGCTTCCGTCAAGCTCTCGATACCGGCTTCGATGGAGACGCAGCCCGCGGCGCCGAGGAGATCGAGCATCTCGGGCTTCCACAGGTCGATGCGGGTCTGAACTCCGAAACGGACGTCCCGGGTCACCAGCGCTTCGAGGAGAGGCTTCTGCGGCAGGAAGATCTCGTCGATGAAGTACAGGTAGGTGGCCCCCTGGGCGATCAGCCCGTCGATCTCGTCGAGGACGATTCCGAGGTCGCGGCGGCGGTAGGCATCGCGGAAGTCGATCTTCGCGCAGAAGCTGCAATGGTACGGACAGCCGCGCGAGGCTTCGACCTCGGCTCCGGGTCCGTCGGGGGCGGCATCGAAGCGATGATGGTGGTGTGAGTGTCGCGCGATCCACCGCTCCGGCCAGCGCAGGGCAGGCAGATCGGTGAACCGGCTGGCATGGGGCGGGCCGGTGACGACGAGAGCCCCGTCCCGCCGGAAGGCGAGGGCCGGCACGGCCTTCAGGTCGTCGCTCTCGGCGAGGCGCGCCACGATCTCCTCGCACTCGCCGCGCACGACCACGTCGCAGGCGAGCTTGTCGAGGGTCGGGCCGGGTGTCGTCGAGCCGTGCGGGCCGACCGCGACGGTGCGGCCGCCACGCCCCGCGAGGGCGTCGAGAAACCCGCGCGGGATGCGCAGCTCCGGCGGGGCGCAGCGCCAGAACAGGTAGGTCGGCGCCGTCGCCACGACCGTCATACTGGGTGCGAAGGCGGCGACCGTCTCGGCCGCCTGAGCCATACTCATGGCGTCGAGATGCGCGTCGACGATCAGCGTCGCGTGGCCGGCCGCTTCAAGAAGTGCCGCGCTGAAGGCGAGTTCTAGTGGAAGGTGCGGGGAGCGGCACCCGAAATAGATGCTGTTGCGGTAGTCCCAGGGCGGGTTGACGAGGGCGACTCTCATTCCGCCGCGCCGGCCCAGGGGGCGGCTCCCAACGTCAGCCCTCGCTCACTGGCGAGCCAGGTGGCGAGGTTCGCTACACCCTGGCGCCAGTCCGTGGCGGGGCTGAGGCCGAGGGCGGCGCCCGCCACCCGGGTATCGGAGACATAGTAGCGCTGATCACCCGGTCGCCACGCGCGAAAGACGCGTTCGACGGGGCGGCCGGTCAGCGTGGCAATGTGGTCGAGGACCTGGAGCAGGCTGACGGCATTGTCTGGTCCGCCCCCGAGATTGAAGGCGCGACCGCGGATCGTATCCATGCGGGCCAGCGCGGCGCGATAGGCTGCCACCGCGTCGCGCACGTGGAGGATGTCGCGGACCTGAGCTCCGTCGCCGTAGAGCGTGATCGGCTGGCCCTCGAGGGCCCGGATGAGGAAATGGGCGACCCAGCCCTGATCCTCGGTTCCCATCTGCCGCGGCCCGTAGATGCAGCTCATGCGGAACACCGCCGTCGGCATGCCGAAGCTTCGGGCGTAGTCGAGGACGTACTGGTCCGCCGCTCCCTTGGAGCAGCCATAGGGCGTGTGAAAGTCGAGCGGCCGGTCCTCACCGATGCCCCGTTCGCGAAGGGTCGCGTCGGCGGGGCGGTAGGCGTCCCCCGCACGGTCCAGGGCGATGTCGGGCAAGTCGCCGTAGACCTTGTTGGTCGAGGCAAAGAGAAGAGGGATGGGCCGGCCCTGCGCCCGCACCGCCTCGAGAAGGTTGATCGTTCCGACGAGGTTGATCTCCGAATCCGTCCGGGGCGCCTCGAGGCTGGTGGTGACAGCCACCTGGGCGGCGAAATGGAACACCGCGCCCGCCTCCGCGACCGCCAGGTCGAGGCTCCCGGTATCACGGATGTCGGCCACAACCGTGGTGATCCGATCGGGATGGCGGCCTTCCAGCCAAGCGAGGTTCCGGGCGACGCCGGGCCGGACTAGGGCGTCGTAGACGATGACGTGTTGCCCGTCCCGAGCCAGAGCATCGGCGAGGTTGGCACCAACGAACCCGGCACCGCCGGTGATGAGTACGGGACGGTTCGTCACGCCACGAGACCTCGCGCTTCGAGTTCACGCCGCGCCTCCGCCACGCGATCGACCGCTTGCTGCTGGGCGACCCAGCCGGCGAGTTCCGCCAATCCTTCGGAGAAGTCGCGCTGAGGCCGGTAGCCGAGTTCGCGTTCGATGCGCGTGATGTCGGCGATGCAGTGCCGGATATCGCCTGCGCGCGCCCTGCCGGAAACCTCCGGCGCGATATCCGACCGCCCCATGGCCTCGGCGAGAAGCCGGGCGACCTCACGCACCGAGCGGTCGGCTCCGCTGCCGACATTGTAGACCCGGCCGGCCGCGGCGGGATGTTCGAGGGCCAGCACGAAGGCGCGGGCGACGTCCTCCACGTGCACGAAGTCGCGACGCTGCTCGCCGTCCTCGAAGATCAACGGCGGCTGCCCGTTGTGGATTCGTGCCGCGAAGATCGCCAAGACGCCCGTATAGGGATTCGAGAGCGCCTGCCCAGGCCCGTAGACGTTCCACAGCCGCAGAGCCACCCCCTCCATCCCGTAGGCGGGCGCGAGCGTGAGGGTCAGTCGCTCCTGCATGTACTTCGTCAGCGCGTAGACCGAGGCGAGCGACGGAAGCTTGGTTTCCGGCGTGGGAACCGGTTCCAGGGCTCGCCCTGTGGTATCAAGGGGATCCCAGGGCTCGTCGGCGCGGCGAGGACGCCGCTCGGCGTTCTCGACGAGGTCGCCGTCGGCGGTTCGATAGAGGCCTTCGCCGTAGACGCTCATGGAGGACGCGACGACAACCCGTTTCACCGGGTGGTTGATCAGCGCCTCGAAGAGCACGGCCGTCCCGCAATCGTTGACCGAGACGTAGCGCTCGACCGCATACATGCTCTGGCCGACCCCCACCTCGGCAGCGAGGTGGACGACGCGATCGACGCCCTTCACGGCCATGGCAACCGCCTTGGCATCGCGGACATCGCCGATGATCACCTCGACGTCGCGGGGCAGCTGATCCGGCTTCGCACCGGCTCCGTGTACCTGCTCGATCAGACTGTCGAGCACCCGTACACGGTAACCCCTGTGCAGGAGTGTTTGCGCAAGATGGCGACCGATGAATCCGGCTCCGCCGGTAATCAGAATGGTTTCCGTCACTAAGCTACCTGGCTCCAATCTAGGAATTCAAGCATTAACTTGCGTTAATTAGGCTGAATAACATAGGTTGTTGGTGTCGACGGCTGAGATTATGTCCCGGTGGTCAGATCGAGAGCCTATTCGACCCGAGAACCGTAAGTTCTCAGCTTTGTTCCTCGAAAAACGAAGGTCTCCCGATGTGACTGGCAGGCACGGCCGTCGGCTCACATCCGTCGGCTGGCCGCACGATTTCCAAGACGGGTTCAGTGTGGCCCGGTACGCGCGTTGCTGGTAGAGATCCGGCGCTGACCAGGGGAGACGACGATTTCCGACGATGTATGGGTGACCGGCCTGGGCCTCCTCGCCGTTTTTGCCCTCGTGCTCGCCAATGGGTTCTTCGTGGCGGCCGAATTTGCCCTCGTCTCCGTGCGCAAGAGCCGGGTCGCCGAACTGGTTTCCGAGCGACGGACCAATGCCCGATCTCTCCAGCGCGCAACGGATCAGCTCGACGCCTATCTGGCCGCGACGCAGCTCGGCATCACGATCTCATCCCTGGCCCTCGGTTGGGTCGGTGAACCGGCCCTCGCGCACATCATCGTGCCGGCGCTCAGCTTCCTGCCGGATCCCGTCGGGACCACGGCAGCCCACACCATCGCGGTCGTCATCTCGTTCGTCATCATTACGGCGATGCACATCGTCCTGGGCGAGCTCGCCCCGAAGAGCCTCGCGCTTCAGCGCAGTGAACGAACGTCCCTCGCGGTGGTCCGGCCCCTGGGCGTCTTCCTCTTCGTGTTCCGCCCGGCGATCCTCTTCCTCAACGGCCTCGGAAACGGCGTCGTCCGGATGTTCGGCCTGCAGACGGGCCACGGCGAGGGCTCACTGCACTCCACCGCCGAGCTGAATCTCCTCGTCCAGGCGAGCCAGGAAGCGGGTCTGATCCGGGAGGCGCAACAGGAGGCGGTACAACGCATCTTCTCCATCGGCGAGCGTCGCGTGCGGGACATCATGACCCCGCGCCACGAAGTCGAGTGGGTCGATGCCGACGAGGAGCCGGAGGCGATCCTGAAATCCGTGCGCGAATGCGATCACGCTCAGCTGGTGGTGAGCCGCAGCGAAGTCGACGAGATCGTCGGCGTCGTCCGCAAGCAGGACCTGCTCAACCAGTTGCTTGACGGCAAACCGGTCAACGTCCTGGCCGTGACCCAGCCGCCGATCGTCGTGCACGAGAGCATGTCGATCCTCGCCGTGTTGGAGACCTTCCAGGCCAAGCCCGTGCGGATGGCGGTGGTGGTCGACGAGTACGGCAGCCTCGAGGGAATCGTGACCCAGACCGATCTCCTGGAAGCGATCGCTGGAAACATCCCCGAGGTCGGCGACGAACCGAGCGTCATTGAGCGAGAGGATGGATCGCTCCTCATCGATGGCATGATGCCGGCCTCCCAGGCCTTCGATCGACTCGCCTTCGCCGAACACCCCGATTCAGATGATTTCACGACGCTGGCCGGCTTCGTGATCTTCCGCCTCGGACGAATCCCCGGGACGGGCGACCACTTCGAATCCCACGGCTGGCGTTTCGAGGTGGTCGATATGGACGGGCGCCGCATCGACAAGGTTCTGGCGACCCCCCTGTCCTAAGGATCGGGTGGCTCAGGCGGCCGCCGCGCACGGTCGACGGATATCCGTGGATCCGGGAGCGGACCGCCGGACACCCAGCAAGCCGCAGTGACGTCCGAGTGCCGCCTTTCCGAGAAGGCCCCGGTGGATTTGCCGCTCGCGTGAGCGACCGTCAGGCGCCCGCCCGAGGCGTCCGAACGAAACGCGGATCGTGCGCGGTCTCCCGCTCAGATCGAGAAGACCCAGGCTCGGTGCGCAGGCAGCGCTCGGACCGAAGGCCGATCGACGACGACAAGACCCGAGCAGCGTTGGGGGAGCTAAACCGCCACGCTGAGCCCCACACCGGCGCGAGCAGGACACCGGTGGACTCTCCGCCCGACCCGCGAAACGAAACCGGGAGAGCGCCCGTTCAGAACCCGACTCCAGGCGAACGAGATGGCTGAAGGACAGAACGCGTACCTCGCCATCGCGAGACTACGGCGCCCTCAGCGCTCCGCGACCCATGCGGATGAGCCCTGCGGACGATAGACGAAGGCGCACGCGGGTGAGCGCGCAGAAGCGGCGTGACAGCAGGATTGTCGGTGGTTTTGTCGGGGCGGAGCGGAGTGCTTCCTGCATGACGCCACAGCAAAGCTGCAGCGGGCCGATGACGGCGCAGCACACGCCAACCGACCAAGTGCCAATGATCAGCTTCTGGAAACCAGACAGACCCGTGCCGCGGCAATGCGGCTGCAGCACCATGCCTGAGATGGGTGGACGAGCGATCACTCACTCAAGACACACCCGCATCGGAACGGCTGACAACGTAAGCGTCGACGCAAGTGTTGCCGAACGGGTGTCACCCCGAACGACGTACACCCTGCATCGAAAGCAATCTTGAAAGTGGCCTGCACGCACCTGGATACGTGCAGACCTGGTAGAAACTTAGGCGTCGGCCTTCTTGCGCGGGCCGCGACGCTTCTTCTCTGCCTGCGGAGCCTCGGTGGCCGCCTCCTCGGGCGGCGCAGCGGACACGGTCTCCTCCGGTGCGGTCTTGGCCACGCCCTTCCGGCGCTGCTGACCAAGGCCGAGGGCGCGCGCCAACTCGGAACGCTGCTCCGAGTAGCTTGCCGAGGTCATCGGATAGTCGGGCGCCAGGCCCCACTTGGCGCGATACTGCTCCGGCGTCAGGCCACGCAGGGTCAGGTGGCGGCGCAGCGTCTTGTACTGCTTTCCGTCCTCGAAGCTGATCAGATAGTCCGGCGTGATCGAGCGGCGGATCTCCTGGGGCGTCGCCTTGGGCGGCCCGGCCTCGGCCGCCGGCGTGCCGCTGGCAGTGACGCCACGGATCGCCTCATGCACATCACTGAGCAGCTTAGGAAGCTCCGCGCTCTGTACATGATTGTTGCTAACGTAGGCCGAGACGATGTCGGCGGCCAGGGTGATGAGTCGAGCTGCGTCGTTGTCTGTTTCGGTCATGTTTGGTGGCCAATCTGCATAAGTGCCGATGTTGTCTTGAAGCGTAGGCTGAGATCTTTTTGCAAGCAAGATGATACATCACAGGATCAGCGATTTTTCATCCTGTCTGTGTGGATCACTTATCAATTTTTCGCGTATCGCCTGCAGAGTTTGAAACAGTCGCGTTCCAGTTGCCCAACAAGACCGTCACCGATCGTGCAGGTGTGGAAATTTATGGGTGATTCAGAGAACGATGCTGGAAAAACCACCTCGTTAGCGCAGCGAGATCAGCCCTGAACCAAATCCGCTCTTCCAATCGACCGTCATGCCTGGCGCGACCGCCATCGGAGGCTTCACCCAAACGGACCGAAGGAACGTCGCGCCTCTTCATGAGCATCAAATGCTGCCTCGATCGCCTCCGACTAGATTCGGGCCGATCATCGGACATAACATTGCGTTCGATAGAACAATTTTATGGTGTTCGCAATGAATGGACGAGAGTTCGTACAGCATCAGTGAGAAATGCTTGGGGAAGGCGGCACGAGCGCTCTGACCGGAGGTCATTGGCGAGGAAGCTGGGTCGCCATTTTCTGGTTTGCCCATAGCTCATCTTTGCGAACGCCTCTGCGATCGCGATGGGAGGAGAACCGAGCTATGATTTGTGAGACGTTTCGTCGATCAAGGCTTCGGTACAGCGTCGCGCCGCTCAGTGCAGGGACGTCTGTCAGTGCTCGATCGCGGTGTCGACACACGCACGCATCACGTGTTGGGCAGGGCCCCCTCGACGGACCGTCCCATATCGGAGAGCACCCCCACCGAACAGGGCGGGGGCGCAGGCGCGGGTGATCAGTCGAGCCCAAGCATCAGGGTGATATTTTGTACGGCAGCCCCCGATGCGCCCTTCCCAAGATTGTCGAGGCGCGCGACGAGGACCGCTTGACGAGACGCGTCTTTGCCAAAGACCCGTAATTCGAGCCGGTCGGTGTCGTTGAGGGCTTCCGGCTCGATCCGCTCCTCTTCAGCGGCGGGGATCACTCGGACGAGATCCTGTCCCTCGTAATAGGCACGCAGAACGTTCTCGAGATCCGCGACGGTCGGTGAGCCCGGCAAGGTATCGAGGTGGAGCGGCACGCTCACCAGCATGCCCTGCCGGAAGTTTCCGACCGACGGGATGAAGATCGGGCGACGCGTCAGGGCGGAATAAGTCTGGGTCTCGGGCAGGTGCTTGTGGCCGAGACCGAGACCGTACAGCAGGAAGGGCTCCCCCTGGCCTGCCTCGTAAGTCTCGATCATAGACTTGCCGCCACCACTGTAGCCGCTGACCGCGTTGATGCTGATCGGGTAGTCCGACGGAATCAGACCGGCCTCCACCAGGGGGCGGAGCAGGGCGATGGCGCCGGTCGGGTAGCAGCCGGGATTGGCCACGCGCCGGGCCTCCCGGATTGCCTGCGCCTGGGCCGGTGCGAGTTCAGCAAAGCCGTAGACCCAGGACGGATCGACCCGGTGGGCCGTGCTGGCGTCGAGGATGCGGGGGCCGCCGCCCGGCAAGGTGTCGGCGAGGGCCACGGTCTCCTTGGCGGCGGCATCGGGAAGGCACAGTACGACGAGGTCGACCGCCTGCAGGAGCTCGCGCTTGACTGCGATATCCTTGCGGCTCTCATGCGGAATGCTCTTCAGGGCGACGCGACCGTCGCGCTCGAGGCGCTCGCGGATCCCGAGACCGGTGGTCCCTGCCTCGCCGTCGATGAAGACCGTGGGCTTCCGCCCGGCACCGTTCTCGCTCATGGACACCTGACATCCTTTTCGGCGGATCGACGAAGACGCATCCCGCATCGACCCGTGCGCGCCACGTGGCCGGGACGCTTCCTCAAGTCAATGTCTTCGCGATGCACGAATAAGGCCTGATGACGCTCGATCAAGCCTGTGTATCGTTTCCGCTCGCCTGGAACGGCGCCGTTGACTGGCCGGTTATGGCCCGAAGAGAGCTGCAACACAGACCTGCAGCACAGACCCGCAAATGAGGAACAGCGGATGTCAGCCAGCGCGGAGAAGACTGATCCCAAGCTCTGGGAGAAGGTGAAGAAGGAAGTCACGGCCTCCGACAAGGGCGGCAAACCGGGGCAGTGGTCGGCACGCAAGGCCCAGGCGGCGACCAAGGCCTACAAGGATGCCGGCGGCGGCTACGAGGGCAAGAAGACGGACGACAACCACCTGAAGCAGTGGACCGAGGAAGAGTGGGACACCAAGTCCGGCAAGAAGAGCGGCGAGACCGGTGAGCGTTACCTGCCCAAGAAGGCCCGCGAGTCGGTGTCAAAATCCGAATACGATCGTTCGACGAAGAAGAAGCGCTCCGATTCGGCCAAGGGCAAGCAGTTCTCGAAGCAGCCCGCCGACGTCGCGAAGAAGACCGCCGCCGCGCGCAAATCCGGCTCCGGGACGACGAAGGCCGACCTGCTGAAGGCGGCGCGCGCGAAAGACATCCCGGGACGCTCCAAGATGTCGAAGGGCGAACTCGAGCGCGCCCTTCACGCCTGACCGGTCAGGCGGTCAGCATACCCCAGGAGGGCTTCCACAGGTCCTGCGGGTCGATCACCACGATCTCGCGGTCGCTCTCGTTGGCGAGATGGACCGCGATGCCGAAGGCCTGGGCGATGGGAAGCGCGCCGGTGGTGCTGAAGAGGCGACCATCGGCGAGCTTCACTTCCCCCGTCGTCGCGCCGTCCGCTTGCGCGAGACAGAGAGTCACTGCGGAAGCGTCGGGTTCGGTGACGCGTCGGAAGGGCTTCGCCATGGGAACTCGTCTCTCTGCAGCCGAAAAAGGAAAGGGCGGCCGAAGCCGCCCTGTCCAGACATAGATCGAAGGAGGCGCTCAGCGCTTCGAGAACTGGAAGCTGCGGCGGGCCTTCTTGCGGCCGTACTTCTTGCGCTCGACGACGCGGCTGTCGCGGGTGAGGAAGCCCTCACGCTTCAGCGGCGAACGCAGCTCCGGCTCGTAGTAGGTCAGCGCCTTCGACAGGCCGTGGCGCACGGCGCCCGCCTGACCCGAGAGACCACCGCCATGCACCGTGACGGTGATGTCGTACTGGTCGACGCGGTTTGCGATCTGCAGGGGCTGGCGCAGGATCATGCGCAGGACCGGGCGGGCGAAGTACGTCTCGACGGCGCGACCGTTGACGACGACCTTGCCGGTGCCCGGCTTGATCCAGACGCGGGCCACCGCGTCCTTGCGCTTGCCGGTGGCATAGGCGCGACCCTGGGCGTCGAGCTTCTGCACGTGGACCGGGGCGGCGTTCTCCGGCGACTCCACGTTCGCGCGGTTCAGGTCGGAGAGGGACTGAAGGGTCGCCATGATCAAGCGCTCACGTTCTTGCGGTTGAGGCTGCCGACGTCGAGCGCCTGCGGCTGCTGGGCGGTGTGGGGATGCTCGGAGCCCTTGTAGACCCGGAGATTGCCCATGATCTGGCGGAAGAGCGGGCCGCGCGGGAGCATGCGCTCCACGGCCTTCTCCACGACGCGCTCGGGGAAGCGACCGTCGAGGATGAACTTGGCCGTGCGCTCCTTGATGCCGCCCGGGTAGCCGGTGTGGTGGTAGTACACCTTCTGCTCGCGCTTGCGGCCGGTGAACTTCACCTTCTCGGCGTTGATGACGATGACGTTGTCGCCGCAATCGACGTGGGGCGTGTACGCGGCCTTGTGCTTGCCGCGCAGGCGCATGGCGACGATGGAGGCGAGCCGGCCGACGACCAGGCCCTCCGCATCGACGATGATCCACTTCTTGTCGACGTCGGCGGGCTTCAGAGAAAAGGTCTTCATCCCGTGGCGTTCCGTATGGTGTCTGGACAAAACGATGCGCCGCCGCGTGCAGGACGCGACGGCGTTGCCGGCTCCATTAGGCCGACGGGTGTGTTTCGTCAAGCCGGAAAGGCACAGTTCGGCGCTGCGCGGACGCCAGAAAACGCAATCCTTTGAACCGTTTCGTGCCTACGGTATCCAGATACCGTAGGCACTTTCGAGGGTGTGGGATCGCGGCGTTTCCCGTATCGCGAGAGCCGACAATCGACCGAATCATCGACGGGATGACGCGGATGTCCTCCTCCGGACGCGCCCCGCGCCACCAGATCAGCGACCGTGCCGGGCGATCGGTACGCTCAGACGAGCGACCCGGCAGATCCGGATCAGCGATCGGCCTTGTCGCCGGCGGTGGTCAGTTCGACGTAGCGCAGGGTGGTCGGACGCACGAGTTCACGCACCTTGCGCGCCATCGCCTCTTCCTCGCGCAGGGATTGCTGGAATCCCGTGAGCGCCGTCTGCTGACCGGCCGCCTCCGCGATGGCGAGAAGCGACTCGTAGGCCGCGATCTCGAAGTTCTCGAAAGCGTGGTTGGCGTAGGCGTTCTTTAGAATCTCGTCCTGGGCGGGCGTATGCCCGAGCGCCATCATGTTTCCGACGAAGCCGAGCACACCTTCCTTGAGGGTCGAGGGGCTCTCCGAGAGGCTGTGCAGGGCTTCCTCCAGGCGGGTCCTCTGCCCGTGCGTCTCCTCGATGTGACGGCGCAGGGCCGCTTCCATCTCGGGGTAGCGCTGCAGGCGCTCGACCTGCCGCTCCATGATCTGAAGCGCCTGCATCTCGAGTGCATGCGTGTTCTTCAGAGCCGTCACATAGATTTCACGAGTCTCAATAGCCACGTTTCTTCTCTCCTGATCGGTAGCGAAGGGGTTCGCTGTCGTCACGAGAAGGTCTCCGTGCCGGGTCATGTTCCGGTGCAGCCTGCGACATCTCTGGGTGCTACGGCCGCGACATAGCAGCACCGAGGCACGCCGCTTCTGCGAGTTACTGACCTCAGGGGAAGCCGAGAACGGCCGGGCTCAGCGTCGCTTCACCTGTTCCAGTTCCGCCTCGGCGGCCAGCGCCCGAGCCTTCCACGCGTCGCGGTCGGCCTCGGCGGCCCGCGCCGCGGTCTCGGCTCGCTGCGCGCGCGCCGCCTGGGTCGCAGCCAGGGCCTGAGCCCGTTCGCGGGCACGGGTCTCACCCGCCATCTGCACCTTCAGGTCGCGGGGCGTGGCCATCGCGGCAATCCTTCATCCGGGTCCGTCGGGCTGCCTTCCCGCGCCGGCGACGCCGGGTCAAGGTCCACGGGACGGCCACGCCAAGCTGAGACGTTCATCGCATCAAAACACGGACGCGATCGCGCGGATCAACCGACGGCCAGGAACCGCCAAGGCACCGGCGTCGGCCAAACACAGAATCTGACGATGCCCGACACCGCTCCAGCGGCGCGAGGCGGAGCGTCGGCACGGCAACCCTGCAGGACAGGAAAGCGGGATCCCGCGCGAAGCACGAAGCCGGCACCACCTGTTCGTCGACGGGGTGAGCCCCCGGGGCGTCCGGGTGATCAGTCGCTCGCGTACCGGGTCAAGCCCCCGCGCGCCGGGCGTGCTCCGGCCACCAATCGCTGCGACCCGAGTCGATGCCGCCGCTCGGCCCGGCGCCGACAACGACACAGCCCAAACACGCCGTCGAAGGAGGGGGGAAGTGGGGGCGGGGAGACGGCGCCCCCCCGGTTGCAGGAGGGCATCGGACACCGCTCGGGCGCAGACAACCGATGAGACGGAGCGGGCGTGACAGTGTCAGGCCGGCGGTGCACGGGACACGAGGCGGAGGAAGCCGAGCGCGATCGCGGTGAAGACGACCGCCCCGAGGCCCGTCGCCACGGGCGCGAAACCCGGCCCGACCAGAACGAGCGACGAGCCCCGCCCGGCGAGCGTATCGGCCGCCGCCAGCAGCACGCCGACGATGCTCTCGCCCACGAGAAAGCCTGAGGCGATCAGGACCCCCCGTCGCCGCGCCAGGGTCTCGCCATCCCTGGCGGGCCGTGCGCGCAGGCGGCGCCGGGCGAGCCAACCGATGACGCCGCCGATGGCGATCGTCACGACGACCTCGAGGGGCAGGTAGATGCCGATGCCCACCGTCAGGGCCGGGAAGGACAGGTCCCGCCGTCGCAGGATCGCCTCCAGGGCCACGAACGCGACGCCGAGTCCGGCGCCGATCGCCACCATCGTCCAGGGCAACGCGCCGTGGATGATGCCGCTGGCGATCTGGGTCATCAGCGCGGCCTGCGGGGCCGGGAGGGCGTTGCCCGCCTCCATGTCGGGCCGGGGCAGGGCACCGGCGAATCCGTAGGCCTGGTAGAGCAGGGACAGCAGCGGCGCGATCACGAGGGCGCCCACGGTGACGCCGGCGATCAGCGCCACCTGCTGCCGCCAGGGCGTGGCATCGACGAGCTGACCGGTCTTCAGGTCCTGCAAGTTGTCGTTGGCGATCGAGGCGGTCGTGACCACGACGGCGGCGAGGAGCAGTGCCAGCCCGATGACGAAGCGGTCGCCCTCCGGCCCCGCCTCGCGGCCGATCAGCAACGGGATCATCACCGCGGTCACGAGGGTGGTGAGGATCCCGATGCCGGAGATCGGGCTGCTCGACGAACCGAGGAGACCCGCGAGGTAGCCGCAGGCGGCCGCCATCAGGAAGCCGAACAGCACCGCGAACAGCGTGGCAACCACCACCACGACGCCGTGCAGGCGACCGAGCTCGGCGCCCGCGGCGAAGATCCAGAACAGGCCGGCGAGGAGCAGGGCGAGGAGCAGCGTTCCGGCGGCGACCCAGGTGATGGGAAGATCCCGTTCCTGGCGCGGAATGTCCGCCCCGGTGCCGCCCTTGCGCGCACTGGCGAGGGCGGAGCGCAGGCTGCCGGCGATCTGGCGGCTCAGCTGGGCCACGGTCCAGAGCGCACCCACCGCGATGATGCCGGCGCCGACCAGCCGGACCTTCTCCGACCAGACGGCCTGCGCGGCACCGTCCCCGGCCCGGGCGGCCGCCGAACCCATCGCGGTGAGCACCGGCACGGCGATGCCCCAGGCGATGGCGACGCCGGTGAGGAGGGCGAGGCAGGCACCGATCCCGACCAGGTAGCCGACGCCGACGAGGGCGAGGGAAAAGCCGGTGCCGAGGCGAAACAGGGCCGAGCCCGCCGCCAGGGTCGTGTGCATGCCATCCGCCAATACCCGGAAGCCGGTGGTGGAGAGCCCAACGAGGCCGGCCAGGGCAGCCGCACCGATGAGCGGGCGCAGGCCACCGCGCTGGCTCTCATCGCCGGAGGTGTCGCCCGCCCGGAGCACCTCGGCCGCTGCCGTGCCTTCCGGGTAGGGCAGGCCCGCCCCCATCACCAGGGCGCGACGCAGCGGAATCGAATAGGCGATGCCGAGGAGCCCGCCGATCAGGCACAGTCCGGTGGTCTGCCAGTACGGAAAATCCGCCCAGTGACCGATGAGCACGAGGCCCGGCAGGACCAGGATGACGTTGCAGAGCGTTCCGGCCGCCGAGGCCTGGGTCTGGACGATGTTGTTCTCGTAGATGTTGCTGCCGCCGACCAACCGCAGAACGCCCATCGACAGCATCGCCGCCGGGATCGAGGTGGAGAACGTCACCCCGGTCTTCAGGCCCATGTAGAGGTTCGCCGTCATGAACACGACGGTGATCAGCGCGCCGAGCAGCAGCCCGCGCCAGGTCAGTTCGGATGCGTGCTGCGAGGCGCCCTTCACGAAGCCGCGTTCGGCGCGCCGCCCACCAGAGCGGGAGGACGGTTCGCGCGGCAAAGTCGATGCATGGGTCGGGAATCCTGTCGCCGCGGGGCCGGCGGCACATCCGAAGCCCTGTCCCGCCCCCGCATGGTGCGAAAGCCGGCGCGGCCTGCAAACCACATAGGTTATCGGAGTCCGGGGTCCCTGCCGGCTGCCCAGGGGATCGCGCGCGATCCTTGCGAGGTGGCAAAGGGGATCGCGCGCGATGTTTCGAAGGTGGCCAAGGGATCGCACGCGATCCTTGCGAGGTGGCCAGGGGATCGCACGCGATCCTTGCGAGGTGGCCAGGGGATCGCACGCGATCCTTGCGAGGCGGCGAAGCGCGCGCATGCGATCCTGATGCGACCCTCATGAAACGGCGCCGCCTTGCCGCTCGAACCCTCACGCGCCGCGGCGCAGATTCATCGGGCGGTCCGACACCTGGATCGCGCGAACCCCCGAGCCCTCCATGTCCCGTCCCCTACCGGTCACGCCCGACAGCCCGATCTCCGGCCCGGACACATCACGCTTCGTCATCGGCCGGGACGGGCGGGGCTGCTGGGTGGCCCTCGAGGTCCATGGCCGGGCCGGCGGCCTCTTCCGCACCTGCCAGGCGGCCCTGCACTACGCCGTCGAGGCGACGGCGCATCGGCCGGACAGCGTGAGGATCGCGGCGGATCGCATCGAACTTCGGATCTAAGGGGAGCGAACGGCGTTCGGAGCCGGGCCTCAGCCGCCGGCCCCGAACCCGTTCCCGCACAGGGCAGCGTGCAGGCCCGGTGCGTCGCGGGCGGCCCGCAGGGCCGAGGCCACGCCCGGATCGCGCAGCCGCCGGGCGATGCAGGCCAGCGCCGTCACCGAGGCGTCACGCGGGTCGACCGGTAGGAGCAGGAGCGCGACGAGATCCACGGGACGCTCATCGATGGCGTCGAAGTCGAGGGGATCGCGCAGGCGGGCCAGCAGCCCGTAGGGTCGTTCCAGGCCGTCGAGACGGGCATGGGGCAGGGCGATGCCGTACCCGATCCCGGTGGATCCGAGGCTCTCGCGCGCTGCCAGGGCTGCGCGGATCGGCGCCGTCTCCCGCCCGAGCCCGCGAGCCGCCCGGCGCGCCAGGTCTTCGAGAAGCGCCGCCTTGCCGGCCACGCGCAGGCCGCAGACGGCCCGCTCCGCCGGCAGGAGAGCGTTGAGGGTGGTCAGATCGTCGAGAGGCATCGGATCGTCGAACGTCATCGGATCGGGCCGCCCCCGTCGTCCGGCGCGCGCAGGCGGTAGCCCACCCCGGTCTCGGTGAGGAGGATGCGGGGGCGCTCGGGATCGGCCTCGAGCTTCTGACGGAGCTGGCGCATGTAGACCCGGAGATATTGCGGGTCGGACGAGGTCGAGACGGCGTTCATGAGCTGGGCGTGGGTCAAGGCCTTGCCGGCATGCTGCACCAGGACCCGGAGGAAGTCGTATTCCCGTGGCGTGAGCTTCACCTCCGCGCCGCGGACGCGGACGATGCGGCGCACGAGATCCACGCTGAGACCGTCGACCTCGAACAGGGGGCGCTCGCCTTGAACCGCCAACTGGTGACGCAGGGCCGTACGCAGACGCGCCAGGAGCTCGCCCATGCCGAACGGCTTGGTGACGTAGTCGTCCGCCCCGAGGTCGAGGGCCTCGACCTTGCCCGGCTCGTCGTCGCGACTCGACAGGACCACCACCGGCAGGTCGCGATGATCGTCCCGGATGCGACGCAGGAGGTCGTGCCCGCGCATGTCCGGCAGGCCGAGGTCGAGGATGATCAGGTCGATCGTCTCGCGGTTCAGGATCTCGAGGGCGGCGCGCGCGTTCGGCGCCTCGAAGATCGTGTAGCCCTGGGTCGCCAACCCCATGCGCAGGAGCTTGCGGATGGGGGGCTCGTCATCGACCACGAGGATGGCGAGGCTCATGCGGTGAAGCTCATGCGGTGAAGCTCATGCGGTGAAGCTCATGCAGCGAGGTCCGAAGCGGTGCCGCTCGCGGCGGGCACCGGCAACAGGAGGGTGAAGACGGCGCCACTGCGGTCCTGCCGGTTGCCCGCGGTGAGCGTCCCGCCCATCGCCTCGACGAAGCCGCGGGCGATGGCGAGGCCCAGCCCGGTCCCGGCCCGCACGGAGTCGCCCTTCCGGACGCGATAGAATTTGTCGAACACCCGCTCGCGCTCCGCCTCCGGCAGGCCGTCACCCGCGTCGATCACCTGGAGGCGGACCTGGGACGGTCCGCCGGCCTGACCCGAGACAACCTGCGCCGTCACCGTGACGGTCGAGCCGGCCGGGGCGTACTTGGCGGCATTGTCGAGGAGGTTGACGAGGACCTGCTCGAACAGGACCGGGTCGAGGCGCAGGGCCGGAAGGTCCGGCGCGAGCGCCAGCACGACCCGGTGCTCGGCCAGGATCGCGCCCAGGCGCCGCAGGGCGGTGTCGACGATCTCCGCCACGTCCTGCGCCGTCAGGTTCGCCGCGACCGCGCCGGCCTCGAGCCGGGTCATGTCGAGGAGGTTGACGATGAAGCGGTTCAGCCGCTCGGATTCGGCGATGATCGTCGCCAGGAGGTCACCCTTCGCCTCCCGGCCCAGGTCGGCCTCGAGGTCGCGCAGGGTCGTGGCGGCTCCGAGGACCGCGGACAGGGGTGTCCGCAGGTCATGGGAGATCGACGTCAGCAGGGCCTGGCGCAACCGGTCGGTCTCGGCATCGCGTTCCGCGCGCGCCAGATCCTCCACGAGCCGGACCCGTTCGATGGCGAGGGCCCCCATGTCGGCGAGGGCATCGAACAGCCGTCGATCCTCGGGGGTGAGGATCGGTCCGGTGCCGTCCGCGTCGAGGCCGATCACCCCGATGGGGCCGCGACCTGTTCGCGTCGGTATGAAAATACGACGCGCGCCGGGAAGCGTGTCGGCGCCGCGTCCCGCCGGCCGATCGTTCGCGAAGGCCCACTGGGCCGCGGCCAGATCCGCCGCGTCCAGGCGGTCTTCCGGAGGATATCCGGCCCGGACCGCCACCACGTCGCCCTCGGGCAGCAGCAGGACGACCCGTACGCGCAGCATCGCGGCGATCTGCGCCGAGGTCGCCCACAGGACGTCGTCGAGGGTACCGCAGGCGGAGAGCTTGCGGCTGAAGCCGTAGAGACGCTCCGTCGCCCTCGCCCGGCGCTGGCTGACCACGGCCACGGCCCGAGCCCGGGCGGCGAGGTTCGAGACCAGCACGGCTACCAGGGTGAACAGCAGGAACGCGGCGACGTTGGTCGGGTCGGCGATGGTCAGCGTGTAGACTGGCGGCAGGAAGAAGAAATTGTAGGCCAGCGAGGCGGCGACCACGGCGGACAGTGCCGGCCCCAGGCCGAAGCGTGCCGCAACCGCCACCACCGCGGTCAACAGGAACAGATCCGCGTTCTCGATCCCGAGATAGGGCTGGAGTCCGAGGGCTAAGCCGAGGCCCGCGAGGATGGCGAGGGCGGCGAAGCCGTAGCCGGCACCATCGACGGCGGGGCGGCCCGGGGCCGTCGCGACGGTCTTGGGAGAGGCCGGCAACGGCAGCGTTTCGCCGGGCACGACGTGGATGGTGATGGCGCCGCTCCGGCGCACGAGGTCGTGGACCACCGAACCGTTGAACAGCTCGAACAGCCAGGACCGCGTCGCCTTGCCGACGACGATATGGTTGACGTTGGCGCCGCGGGCATACGCCAGGAGGTCGTCCGCCACGCGCCGGCTGCCCGGCAGGGTCACGGCGTCGCCACCGAGCCGGTCGGCGAGGCGCAGCGCGTCGGCAATGCGATCGCGGTCCGCTTCGCTGAGCCCCAGGCTGCGCGTGCCCTCCACCGTCACGGCGGTCCACGGCGCATGCAGGCGGTCGGCCAGGCGCTTGGCCGAGCGGACGAGGCCGGCCGAGCGCGGATCCTCGCTCACGCAGACCATCACCCGCTCGCCGGCGCTCCAGGGCCCCGCGATGGCATGGGCCTGCATGTGGCTGAGGAGTTCGTCGTCGACCCGATCGGCTGTGCGCCGCAGGGCGAGTTCGCGCAGGGCCGTCAGGTTGCCGCGGGAGAAGTAGTGGCGCAGGGCGCGCTCCGCATTGGCGGGCACATAGACCTTGCCGGCCTTCAGGCGCTCGATCAGGTCGTCGGGGCTGAGGTCCACGACCTCGATATCGTCGGCCCGATCGAGGATGCCGTCCGGCACCGTCTCGCGCACCCGGATGCGGGTGATCTGCGCGACCACATCGTTCAGGCTCTCGACGTGCTGGATGTTGAGGGTAGCGTGCACGTCGATGCCGGCAGCGAGCAGCTCCTCGACATCCTGGTAGCGCTTGGGATGGCGCGAGCCCGGCGCATTGGTGTGAGCGAGTTCGTCGACCAGCGCCAGGGCCGGGCGCCGTGCCAGCAGGGCGTCCAGGTCCATCTCTTCGATGACGCTGTCATGGTAGGGAACCCGGCGGCGCGGAACGACCTCGAAGCCCTCGACCAGGGCCTCGGTCTCGCTGCGGCCGTGGCTTTCCACGACGCCGATCACCACGTCGGTGCCGGCCTTGAGCCGAGCCCGACCGATCGTGAGCATCTCGTAGGTCTTGCCGACACCGGGCGCGGCACCGAGGAAGACCTTGAGACGGCCCCGTCCCGCCTCGTCCCGGCGCGCGCGGTCGAGCAACGCGTCTGGCGAGGGGCGCTGACGCTCGCGGCCGTCCTCGCTCATCGATAGTCCTTCATGACCGATGTCCTTCGCAGCAGATTATTGCCGGAGGCGCGCGTCCAAAGCGAGGTTCAGCGCCAAGACATTCACGCGCGGCTCACCAAGAAGCCCGAAAGTCCGACCTTCGACCTGTGCGGCGACGAGATCGCGTACCCGGTCCGCGCTGACGCCCCGCGCACGGGCTACGCGCGGCACCTGGAACAGGGCGGCCTCGGGCGACAAGTCGGGATCAAGCCCGGATCCGCTGGC
Source organism: Methylobacterium sp. V23 (assembly GCF_002917135.1). Taxonomy (NCBI): domain Bacteria; kingdom Pseudomonadati; phylum Pseudomonadota; class Alphaproteobacteria; order Hyphomicrobiales; family Methylobacteriaceae; genus Methylobacterium; species Methylobacterium sp. V23. Next base: position 45,387 of record NZ_PDHT01000003.1, on the reverse strand, counting down.
GGTGACGAGGTCGACCGGCACCATCGCGCCGGGGTTCTCGGCCCTCAGGGCGTCGAGATCGCCCTTTACCCGCTCCGCGAGAGCGGCGCTGGTCGGTCCGAGATTGGAACCGGCCGAGTTGGAGGCGTTGTAGGGCGCCGGCACGGTTTTTGAGGCATCGGCGGGATCGGCGGCCACCGTCGCCGAGGGGCGCCCGTGGAAGTAGCCCGGGCTGGCGAAGGACTGGCCGACCAGGCTGGAGCCGACGATCGTGCCGTCGCGGCGGACCAGACTGCCGGCGGCCTTGGCGGGAAAGATCGCGGCGGCGAGGCCGGTCATGGCCAGCGGATAGGCAAGGCCGGTGATGGCCGTCAGCGCGACGAAGAGGACGAGGGCGGGACGCAGGGACGCGAGCATTGGAGGCAACTCTTGTTTGGACCGGGGAGGGGGTTCAGGCGAGGTGCAGGGCGTTCACGGCGAGGTCGATCGCCTTGATGCCGACGAAGGGCACCAGGATGCCGCCGAGGCCGTAGATCAGAAGGTTGCGCCGCAGGAGTGCCGCGGCCCCCACCGCCCGGTATGAGACGCCCCGCAGGGCGAGCGGGATCAGCGTCACGATAATCAGGGCATTGAAGATGATCGCCGACAGGATCGCGCTCTGGGGCGAGGCGAGATTCATGACGTTCAGGGCCTGAAGCTGCGGGTAGAGCGTCAGGAACATCGCCGGGATGATGGCAAAGTACTTGGCCACATCATTGGCAATGGAGAACGTGGTCAGGGCCCCGCGGGTCATGAGCAACTGCTTGCCGATGCCGACGATCTCGATGAGCTTGGTCGGATCGGAGTCGAGGTCGACCATGTTGCCGGCCTCGCGGGCCGCCACCGTTCCGGTGTTCATGGCGACGCCGACGTCGGCCTGCGCCAGGGCGGGCGCGTCGTTGGTGCCGTCACCGCACATGGCCACGAGCTTGCCCTCCGCCTGCTCCCGGCGGATCAGGGCGAGCTTGTCCTCGGGCGTGGCCTGCGCCAGGAAATCGTCGACGCCAGCCTCGGCCGCGATGGCGGCCGCCGTCATGGGGTTGTCGCCGGTGATCATCACTGTGCGGATGCCCATGCGGCGGAGTTCGACGAAGCGCTCGCGGATGCCGCCCTTGACGATGTCCTTGAGGGACACGACGCCGAGGAGTTGCCCATCGCGGGCCACCGCCAAGGGCGTACCGCCGGCCTTCGCGATCGTCTCGGCAATGGCCCTGATCTCCGTCACCGCCTGCAAATCCTCGGCCGGTCGATAGGCGAGCGCCGCATTCGTGGCGCGGGACGCGATCGGCTGGCCACCAAGGGAAGCGATCACCGCCTCGACCGCGCCCTTGCGAATGGACCGTCCATCGAGGTCGACCCCCGACATTCGCGACTGCGCCGTGAAGGGCACGAAGGTGGCGTTCAGGCTGGCCATGTCGCGGGCCCGGATACCGTAGCGATCCTTGGCCAGCACCACGATCGAGCGGCCCTCGGGCGTCTCGTCGACGAGGGAGGCGAGTTGCGCCGCATCCGCGAGATCCTGCTCGTCGACCCCGCCGACCGGCCGGAATTCGGTCGCCTGACGGTTGCCGAGGGTGATGGTTCCGGTCTTGTCGAGGAGGAGGGTGTCGACGTCGCCCGCCGCCTCGACCGCGCGCCCCGACATCGCGAGCACGTTGAAGCGCACGAGACGATCCATGCCGGCGATGCCGATCGCCGAGAGGAGCGCGCCGATGGTGGTCGGGATGAGGGTGACGAACAGGGCGACCAGTACGACGAGGGGGATCGCGCCGCCGGCGTAGCTCGCAAAGCTCGGGATGCTCGCGACCGCGAAGACGAAGACGAGGGTCAGGCCGGCGAGCAGGATGTTGAGGGCGATCTCGTTCGGAGTCTTCTGCCGGGAGGCCCCCTCGACCAGGGCGATCATGCGGTCGACGAAGGTCGAGCCGGCCGCCGCCGTGATGCGCACGCGGATCACATCGGACAGGACCTGGGTTCCGCCCGTCACCGCCGACCGGTCCCCGCCCGACTCCCGGATCACCGGCGCGGACTCTCCGGTGATGGCCGCCTCGTTGACGGAGGCGACGCCCGCGATGACCTCGCCGTCGGAGGGGATCAGTTCGCCGGCCTCCACCAGGACGACGTCGCCGACCTTCAGGGAGGTACCGGGAACCGAGTCCCAGGTGTCACCCGAACCGGTCAGCCGCCTGGCGGTCATCTCGGTGCGGGTTCGGCGCAGGCTGTCGGCCTGCGCCTTGCCGCGGCCCTCGGCGAGGGCCTCTGCGAAGTTGGCGAAGATCAGCGTGAACCACAGCCACAGGATGATCTGACCGGAGAAGCCGAGTCCCGACGCGCCGGTCGCGAGATCACGGGCGAACAGCACGGTGGTGAGGACGGCGACGACCTCCACCACGAACATGACGGGATTGCGAATCATGAACCGGGGATCGAGCTTGCGGATCGAACCGATGAGGGCCGGGCCGACGAGGGCGGCGCTGAAGAGGGACGTGGTGGGGCGAGACATGATGCGAAGTTCCACGGAAGGTCGCGGGAAGGCCGGGCGCGGTGCGCCGGGTCCATGAGGTTGGTCAGGGCGCGAGAGCGCGGCTCGCGAACTCGGCGGCGAGCACCAGGGCGAGGGCACCCAGGAGGGTGACCCCCAGCACCGCCAGGATCAGGTCCGAGAGTCGGGCCGGCGGGGTCCCGGACAGCGGGCGAGGCGGGCGGGCGCCCGCTCGGAGTCCGTGCAGGTGGTGCCGCCGGCCACGGCGCGGTGGAAAGGCGGGTCGCATCGTTCAGCCGCCCGTGGCGAAGGTCTGGCCTGCCGTGCCCGCGAGGTGCTCGACGATCGGGCCGAGGGCGAGGGACGGGAAGAAGGTCAGGCCGCCAACGATCAGGATCACGCCGACCAGCATGCCGATGAACAGCACGCCATGGGTCGGCAGCGTCCCGGCGGACGCCGGCACGGTCTTCTTGGCCGCGAGGGCGCCCGCGATCGCCAGCGCGGGGATGATGACGAAGAACCGTCCCACCAGCATGCCGATCGCCAGCGTCGTGTTGTAGAAGGGTGTGTTGCCGCTGAGGCCGCCGAAGGCTGAGCCGTTGTTGGCTGCGGCTGAGGTGAAGGCGTAGAGGATCTCCGAAAACCCGTGCGGCCCGGCATTGGCGGGACCGGCGAGACCGGCGGCCACCACGGTGGCGAGGGCGGTGAAGCCCAGCATCATCAGCGGCAGGCACAAGATGGCAAGCATGGCCATCTTCACCTCCCGCGACTCGATCTTCTTGCCAAGATACTCAGGCGTCCGGCCGACCATGAGTCCGGCGACGAAGATCGCCACGATGACGAAGACCAGCATGCCGTAGAGACCCGCCCCGACGCCGCCGACGATGATCTCGCCGAGCTGCATGTTGATCATCGGGATCAGGCCGCCGAGAGCGGTAAAGCTGTCGTGCATCGCGTTGACCGCGCCGCAGGAGGCGGCAGTGGTCACCACCGCGAACAACGCCGAGGCGACGATGCCGAAGCGAAGCTCCTTGCCCTCCATGTTGCCGCCCGTGAACCCCATCCCATTCAGAACGGAGCTGCCCGCGGCCTCGCTGGCATAGGTGACGAGGACGCCGGCGAGAAACAGCACGCCCATGGCGCCGAGGATGGCCCAGCCCTGCCGCTCGTCGCCGACCATTCGGCCGAAGACGTTGGTCATCGCCGCGCCGAGGACGAAGATCGAAACCATCTGGAAGAAGTTGGACAGAGCGGTCGGATTTTCGAAGGGATGGGCCGCGTTGGCGTTGAAGAACCCGCCGCCGTTGGTACCGAGCATCTTGATGGCGACTTGGCTCGCCACGGGTCCGACCGCGATCGTCTGGGTGGTGCCTTCGAGGGTCGTGGCCTGGATGGAGGCGCCCAGGGTCTGCGGGATGCCCTGCGAGACCAGAACCAGGGTGTAGAGCACGCAGATCGGCAGCAGCACGTAGAGCGTGCAGCGGGTCAGATCGACCCAGAACGAGCCTACCGTCCGGGCCGAGGCCCGCGAGAAGCCCCGAACGAGGGCGAGGGCGAGGGCGATGCCGGTGGCCGCCGAGAGGAAATTCTGGTGCGTGAGGCCGAGCATCTGCGACAGGTAGGAGAGGGTGCTCTCGCCGCCGTAGTTCTGCCAATTGGTATTCGTCACGAAGCTCGCCGCGGTGTTGAAGGCGAGATCCGGCGCCACTGCGGCTTGCCCGGCCGGGTTCAGAGGCAGGACATCCTGCAGACGCAGAAGGCCGTAGAGCGCCGCGAAGCCGAGGGCGTGGAACGTCAGCATGGCGAGCCCGTAGCCGAGCCAGCTCTGTTCGCTCCGGGTATCGATGCCGGCGAGGCGATAGAGCCCGGTCTCGATGGGCCCGAGCATGGGCGAGAGCAGCGTGCGCTCGCCCTTGAAGACGCGGGTCATGTACCCGCCGAGCGGCCTGACGAGCGCCAGCACGGTCGCGCAGAACAGCGCGACCTGAATCCATCCGTTGATGGTCATGGAGGGGGTCCTTGGAAATCCGTCCGGAGAGCGCGTCAGAACCGCTCAGGGCGCACGAGGGCGTAGGTGAGGTAGCCGAGCAGCCCGAGGGTCACGAGGGCGCCGAAGGTGAGGTCGAGGGTCATGGCGGGGGATGCTCCTGGCGGCGCGCTCAGAGGCGTTCGCACAGCAGCGCGTATCCGGCTGCTAGGCCGAAAAAGGCGAGCCCTGCGGCGAGGAAGGCGATGTCCAGCATTCTGCGTCCGATCCTGTGCGGCGGATCGGCTGGGGTCGTTGCGACCGATCACGCTCGCCCGGATCATGGACGGGAACCGCGTTAGGGTTCGAGGGAGCGCTCGGCGCGATCTTATAAGGATGGTATGAGGATCTGAGCCTTCAGGGCGCCGAAGGCGCCAAGTCGAGCTTGGCCGCGAGGCGCGGATAGACCCGCAGGGCGTTGCCGGCATAGACCTTCGCGCGGTCCGTGTCGGAGAGCGCGGCCGCCTCGACGTAGCGCTTGGTGTCGTCGAAGGCGTGGCCGGTCTCGGGATCGATCCCGTTCACCGCGCCGACCATCTCCGACGCGAAGAGAATGTTGTCCGGGGGCACGACCTTTAGCAGAAGGTCGATTCCGGGTTGATGATAGACGCAGGTGTCGAAATAGACGTTGCGCAGCAGTTCCGTGAGTGGCGGACGCTTCAGGTCCTGCGCCAGCCCACGATAGCGCCCCCAGTGATACGGAACCGCACCACCCCCGTGCGGAATGACGAGGCGCAGGGTTGGGAAATCCTTGAACAGGTCCGAGGTGACGAACTGCATGAAGGCCGTGGTATCGCCGTTCATGTAATGCGCGCCGGTCGCATGGAAGTTGCGGTTGGCCGACGCGCTCACGTGCACCATGCCGGGAACGTCGAGCTCGACCATCTTTTCCCAGAGTGGATACCAGAAGCGATCCGAGAGGGGCGGATCGCTCCAGTGGCCACCGGACGGATCGGGGTTCACGTTGCAACCGACGAATCCCAGCTGGGTCACGCAGCGCTCGAGTTCCGCCGTGCAGTTCTGCGGCGAGACGCCCGGTGTCTGCGGCAGCTGGCAGACACCGACAAAGTTGCGCGGCATCAGGGTGACGACGCGGTGGATCATGTCGTTGGAGACGATCGACCAGTCGAGACTGGTCCGGGCATTGCCGATGTGGTGCCCCATGCCTCCCGCACGCGGCGAGAATAACGCGAGGGAAATGCCGCGCTCCGTCTGGAGTTTGATCTGGCGCTCGGCAACGCTCGCGCGGACCTCGTCGTCGCTGACCGTCAGCGCGAAAACCGAGGGTGACTGCGCAGGATCGTTGATGGCATCGATCTGGCGCTTGCGCCATGCCAGCATGGCCGGCGGCTCGGTGGTGTAGTGGCCGTGGCAATCGATCACCGGGCCGCGATAGGGCATACGCCCCGCGGTCTGCGCCGAGGCCGGCGGCGTTCCCGTCGCCGCTGCAGCCCCGAGGGCCGCCACCGCCCGCATGAAGCCGCGCCGCGGTAGGCAGCAGGCACAGGCCGCAGGGAGCGCGGCGTCGGAGGCTGCGATCATCACGACCTCACCGGACGGAGAAGGGGAGCTGATACGGGCGGCCGAACGGGACGCCATTGTTCACCGTCTGGACGGGCGAGAGGAAGCCCGTCCCGTTGCGGCGGTTGTTGCGGGTGTCGACCAGGGAGAGTGGCCGCTCGACCCATTCCATCACCGAGACGTCGCCGGGCGCACCCACCTGCAGGGTTCCGAGCTTGGCGTCCCGGTCGATGATGCGGGCGGGGGCCGCGGTCGCCATCGCGATGACCTGCTCCAGGCTGAAGCCCAGGGGCAGGAACTTGCTCATCACCAGGGGCAGGAACGGCATGCCCGGCGTGTTGCCGGAGACGACGTGCAAATCCGACGAAATCGTATCGGGCGGGGCTCCTTGCGCGATGGCCGCTTCCGCCACGGTGAAATCGAAGGAGCCGCCGCCATGGCCGATGTCGAAGACGACGCCACGCTGCTTGGCGGCAAGGGCCGCCGGCAGAAGCCTGCCGTCCTGAACGATATTCGTGAACTGCCCGGCCATGTTCGGCGCGCCCGAGTAGCAGTGCGTGAGGATGTCGCCCGGCCGAAGCAGATCGAGAATGCGGCTCATCAGGTCGGCGGTCTCGACGCCACCGATATGCACCATCACCCTGGCGGGGCGTCCTGACAATTCGCAGGCCTGGATCGCCCGGCGCAGGGGCTCGGCGCCATGCTTGAAGATGACGTTCTCGGACATCCGGACCTTCGCCCCAAGGACGAAGTCCGGATTCTCCGCGATGGCGAGCGCGCAGGCTTCCACCTGGGCATGGTCGATGTTGTAGAGTTCCGCGACCGGGAAAGCGGACAATCCGTGATTGGCGATGTGCACGAAGGCGAACATCCGCGTCCGGGTCTGCGCGGCAATGTGCCGGCGCAGCGCCGCGATGGTGTTCGCGCCGGCATCGCCAGCGGAGACCACCGTCGTCACCCCTGAGAACGGCACCGTTTCATCGGCCGGGATGCCGATCGCCGAGCCGTAGGGAAAGGTATGGGCGTGCAGGTCGACGAGGCCTGGCAGCACGAGTTTACCGGATGCGTCGATCGTCTGCTTGGCCCGATCCATCGGCAGACCCGCCGCGAGGGCAGCGATCCGTCCATGACGAATGCCGACGTCGCGCTTCCCGCGCAGGGACTGGCTCGGATCGATCACCTCACCGCCCCGTATGAGGAGGTCGAAGGGGCCGCTCGGGTCCGGCTCCGCCCAGGCCCCGGTCGTGGCGGCGAAACTCGTCGCGGCCGTACCAGCGAGCCAGGCGCGACGGGTTACCGCGTCCACGTCGTCATTCCGCGGATAAGGTCGCAGGGCCGGGCGAGGGCAGGACGGGACAGCCAATGGCGATCACGCGGGGCGAACGGGGCTTGGCACCACGACATCGCTTCGACTCCCTGACTTCGGCGCTCGTTGATCGGCTCCGATCTTCAGGATGCTAGAGGCTGACAGCCGTGATCGGCAATATCTTTCGCAGATGAACACGCGTCGGCTCAAAGAAATCGGTGAGCGAGGCTCGTCCACCGGACGACCTCCACGCGTTTGAGAGAAATTGGATCCAGATAAACGTCGCTCAGGCTCGCGCCAGCGCACAAGAATTTATGCAGATCTCTGTGCCAGCCTCATCAGCATTGAACAGGCGTTGACCTACCTGTCACGATCGACCTGCAGAAAGTCGATCGGCGGCCCGCGCGTCTCATCGAAGACGCCGGCGGTGAGGCTTCTGCCGTAGACGCATCCCGTGTCCAGATTGGTGCGGTAGGGCTGCCGGTCGGGTACCCCCTCCAGCTGCGGCGTGTGTCCGTGCACCACGTGCTTCCCGAAGTCGAAGGCCATGCCGAGAAACGGCTCTCGGATCCAGAGGTGGTTCCACATGTCGGGATCGACCCCGGTGCGCCCGGGGCGAAAGCCCGCATGAACGAAGTAGCGCAAGGCGTCCTCGTGGACGGTGGGCAGGGACGAGAGCCAGGTCAGCACGTCCCGCGGAAACGCCTCCGGGGCGGTGATGCCGAAGGCGCGGAGGGTCTGGCGGCCGCCGTTGCTCAGCCACGTGGAGGCCCCGTGCGCGTCGCGATAGGCCTCCAGCATCATCTGCTCGTGGTTCCCCATGAGGCAGGTGAGGGCACTGGGGGCATCGCGCTGAAGATGCCTGAGGATCTCGATCACCCGGGCGCTCTCGGGACCACGATCCACGTAGTCGCCCAGGCAGACGATGCGAGCCGGTCTCCCGGCCCGGTGCAGGTTGATCTGCTCCAGCAGCCGGAGCAACGCATCGGCGCACCCGTGGATGTCGCCGATCGCGTAGGTGAGGACGTTCATGCGAAGTCCGGTGACAGGGTCAGGGGCATGCCCGTCGCATGGCAGGAAACGGATGCGCTGAACATCCCCGCCTCGGATCGGCGCCGGGGTCGGCGCTTCGCGCGCGGGTCACCGGCCACGCGAATTTGATGGCCCGGTCCTAGCGAAAAATCTGGATCATCGCCGGGGTCAGGATGACGACGAACAGCACCGGCAGGAAGAACAGGATCATCGGCACCGTCAGCTTCGGCGGGAGGGCGGCAGCCTTCTTCTCGGCCTCGTTCATCCGCATGTCCCGGCTCTCCTGCGACAGCACGCGCAGGGCTTGGCCCACGGGCGTTCCGTAGCGCTCGGCCTGGATCAGCGCCGTCGTCACCGCCTTGATCTGATCGAGACCGATACGGTTGGCGAGGTTCTCGAAGGCGAGTCGCCGGTCCGGTAGATAAGACAGCTCGGCGGTCAGGACCGCGAGTTCCTCGGCAAGCACGATGGACTGCCCGACCACCTCGGTGCTGACGCGCCGGAACGCGTGCTCGACCGACATGCCGGATTCGACGCAGATCAGCGTCAGGTCGAGGGCGTCCGGCCAGGCGGCCCGAATCTCGGTCTGCCGCTTGTTTGCGCGATTGTGCAGGTACAATTCCGGGGCTTTGATGCCGAACAGCAGCACCCCGATCACGATCATCGTGCGGATGGCAAACGGCTGGTCGAGGACACCGAGAACGAAGAGGTAGAAGATCGCCACCAACGCGAGCACGATGGGCGTCACCATGCGGAAGAACAGGAAGCCCGTCTCGGCCCCGGGCGACCGATAGCCCGCCATCATCAGCTGCTTGCGGGCGGTCTCCGTCCCGAGCCAACGGCTGAGATTGAACTGCTCCACCACCCGTCTCATGTAGGCCTTGGGAGCGACCCGAAGAGTCGCCTTGGAGCTCATGCGCTCACGCTCCCGCCGGCGGATCTCCTCCCGCTCCTCACCGATCAGCTTGATCCGCTTGCCGAGGCGGTCGGGCTCCAGCATCGGCTGGAGCAGCGCAAAGGCGGTCGCAGCCGCCGCGATGGCGGCGAGGGCCGTGCCCAGGAAGCGCGGCTCGGTGACCTTGGCGGCGATGAGATCCAGCATGCGGTGTCTCCGTGCGATCCGACCGGACGAGGATTCGAATTCAGGACTTGGTGGGCATCGAAGTGTCAGACGTCGAAGCTGATCATCTTCTTCATCGTGAAGACTCCGAGCGACATCCAGATCGCCGAGCCGACCAGGGCGAGCTTACCAATATCCGTCCGCCAGAGCAGAGAGATGTAGTCCGGGCTCGACAGGTAGGTCAGGAGAGCGACGATGAAGGGAAGCGCCGCGATGATGCCGCCGGAGGCCTTCGCCTCCATGCTCATCGCCTGGATCTTCCCGGCCATCTTCTTGCGCTCCCGCAGCACCCGAGACAGATTCGCGAGGGCCTCCGACAGATTGCCGCCGGATTTTGCCTGGATGCTGATCACGATGGCGAAGAAGTTGACGTCCGATACGGGAACGCGCTCGTGCATCTTCATCAGGGCGTCGCCGAGGGACAAGCCAAGGGTCTGCGATTCGACCACCTGACGGAATTCGCTGCGGATCGGCTCCTCGGCTTCCCGCGAGATGATCCGGAAGCAGTCGCCCACCGGGATACCGGCGCGCACGCCGCGGGTGATGATGTCGATCGCCGTCGGCAGTTCGTTGATGAAGGCCTTGATCCGCCGCTTGCGCAGATAGGTGATGAGCCAGAGGGGCATGCCGAAGCCGCCGGCGAAGACGGCGCCAAGACCCGCGAGGGGATTTCCGGTCGCGATCAGGATCACCAGACCGAACACCACCGCCATCACCGCGGAGACAGTGAAATACTGATTGCGCGACCAGGACAGGCCGGCGCGGGCCAGCTTCAGCTCCAGCGTGACCTTGGTGCCTTCGCGCTTGGCCTCGACTTCCTTGAGGCTCTTCGCGACCTGCTCGCGGCGATTGACCGTCGCGACCCGGTTTCCGGGCGTTGCCACGACGCTAACGGTCCTGCGCCGCTCGGCGGAGCGCTTCTCGCCGGAGAGGTAGGGAAAGACGAAGACGTAGGCGAGCCCCCCGGCCGTGAGCGCGAGGAGACCGGAGGCGAGGGCCAGACCGCCGGCGTTCACAGCCCGCTCCCGCCGGCGCTGGCCGCATCGAGGGCCGCGGCCAGCGCTTCGTCCTCGCCGTAGTAGCGGGCGCGCTCCCAGAAGCGGGGACGGCCGATCCCCGTGGAGCGATGGCGCCCGATGAGCTTGCCGTTCGCGTCCTCGCCGAGCACGTCGTACAGGAAGAGATCCTGGGTGATGATGACGTCACCCTCAAGGCCCATCACTTCGGTGATGTGAGTGATCCGGCGCGAACCGTCGCGCAGGCGGGTGGCCTGCACGATGATGTCGATGGAGCCGCAGATCATCTCGCGCAGCGTCCGCGACGGCAGGCTGAAGCCGCCCATGGTGATCATCGATTCGATACGCGCCAGGGCTTCGCGCGGGGAGTTCGCGTGTAACGTACCCATCGAGCCGTCGTGACCGGTGTTCATGGCCTGCAGGAGATCGAACGCCTCCGGGCCGCGGACCTCGCCGACGATGATCCGCTCGGGCCGCATGCGCAGGCAGTTCTTGACGAGGTCGCGCATGGTGACCTGCCCGGAGCCCTCCATGTTGGGAGGCCGGGTTTCGAGACGTACCACGTGCGCCTGCTGCAGCTGCAACTCCGCCGCATCCTCACAAGTGATGATGCGCTCGTCGGCGTCGATGTAGCGGGTCAGGCAGTTCAGCAGCGTGGTCTTGCCGGATCCGGTGCCGCCCGAGATGACGACGTTGCAGCGGACGCGGCCGATGATCTGGAGGATGCGGGCACCTTCCGGCGAGATCGCGCCGAAGCTCACGAGCTGGTCGAGGGTCAGCTTGTCCTTCTTGAACTTACGAATCGTCAGCACCGGCCCATCGATGGCCAGCGGGGGCGCGATGATGTTGACGCGCGACCCGTCCGGCAGACGGGCGTCACAGATCGGCGAGGCTTCGTCGACGCGCCGGCCGACCTGACTCACGATCCGCTGGCAGATGTTCATCAATTGCTGGTTGTCGCGGAAGCGGACGTTGGTCAGCTGGATCTTGCCACCGACCTCGATGAAGGCCCGGCTGGCGCCATTGACCATGATGTCGGCGATGTCGTCGCGGGCCAGCAGCGGTTCGAGCGGGCCGTAGCCGAGCACGTCGTTGCAGATGTCGTCAAGCAGCTCTTCCTGCTCGGCAATCGACAGGACGATGTTCTTGAGCCCGATGATCTCCGAGACGATGTCGCGGATTTCCTCGCGCGCCGACTCCGCATCAAGACGGGAGAGCTGGGACAGATCGATCGCCTCGATCAACGCCCCGAAGATCATGCTCTTGGTGCGGAAGTAATCCTCCGACTTCACCGACTCCATGATGGGCACGGGTTCGGGCCGGCGGGGTGCCTCCGCGCGGGGACGCAGGGCGGAATCGTCGTGGACCGGGAGCGAGACTTGCGGTTTGTCGACCACGGCCGCCGGACGCGGCGCCAGCACCGCCGCGCTGCCGGATCGTCTACCGAACATGGTGCAGCCTCCTGGCGGTCAGGTCACGATGAGCAGGCCGGGGCATCACGACGCCTTGCGACGGGCGAGCTTGGAGAGCAGGGGCTCGAACAGGTTCGGGCGCGCACGGCGCAGTTCGGCGCGGCCGGTGATCGAGGCGGCGAGCGACGAGTAGATCTCGGCCGCCTTCGCGTTGGCCTGCACCTCGCCGATCATCTGCCCGTTATTGGCGGCGGTCCCGAACAGCGCGGCGTCGAAGGGAATCGAGGCGGTGATCGTGGTGTCGAGCGATTTCGCGAACTCGGCCGCGGCGATCTCGGGACGCTTGGGCACACCGACACCGTTGAGGATGATCCGGGGTTTGCGGTCATTCGGGCGGTGCTGCTGCAGGAGCGCCAGCAGGTTCTTGGTGTTGCGCAGGGCGGCAAGCTCGGGGCTTGCGACGATCAGGATCTCGTCGGCGCTGATCATCAGCCGGCGCGACCAGGCGGTCCACTGATGCGGCACGTCGAGGACGACGCACGGCACCGCGGCCCGCAACAAGTCGAGCAGGTGGTCGAAGGCCGGCTCGGCAAGATCGGTGGTGCGGTCCAGGGTGGCGGGGGCCGCGAGCAGCGAAAGGTTGTCGCTGCACTTCGACAGGAGCCGGTCGAGAAGGTTCGAATCCAGGCGATCCGGCGCGAACACGGCTTCCGCGATGCCCTGGGGCGGATCCTGGTTGAAGTTCAGGCTCGCGGTCCCGAAGGCGATATCGAGGTCGGCGATGACCGTCGCGGTGTCCTGCTCGCGACCGATCGTCCAGGCCAGGTTGTGCGCGAGGGTTGAGACGCCGACACCGCCCTTCGCGCCCACGACGGCGACGGTGCGGCCGACCGGCTTGGCACCCGGTGCCGTGAACAGGTCCGAGATCGCCTGGATGAGATCGATGGGACGCACCGGCGCCATCAGGTACTCGCTGACGCCGCGCTGGATGAACTGCCGGTAGAGTGCGACGTCGTTGACGTGCCCGATGACCACGACCTTCGTTCCCTCGTCGCAGACCTCGGCCAGCGAATCGAGGCATTCCAGCGGGCGCGACTTCGCGCCCTGGGTCTCGATGACGATGACGTTCGGCGTCGGGGCATGCCGATACGCTTCGACCGCCGCGGCGCCGCCGCCCATCTGAACCTTGATGTGCGCCTTCTGCAGGCGTCGGTCCGAGCCGGCCGATTCGATCAGCGCCGCACTTTCCTGCGTCTCGCAGAACGCCTGAATCGTGATCCGCGGTACGGGAGCGATGATGCGCTCGGACGTCTCGTTCAGATCCGTCATGAAGGAAATTCCGGTTCAGGTTGCCGCCGATGCGGGAGCGAAGACGGGTCAGGTCGCGGGCGAGGCGGAGCGCCCGCTGAGCGCGGTTATTGAGAGACCTGCGCCTTGATCGAGGTCTTCCCATCCTGACGCCATTCGATTGACGGATCCTTGCCGTCGCGGATCTTGCCGATGTCGTTCGTGCGCCGGATCGTATCGATCCGACCCTCCGGGCGGGCCCGGACGAGATCGACGGGATCCGCGATCTGGGCGGCGACGTTCGACTGCGTCGCGCAGCCGAAGTTCCAGTACGCCTCGTTGCGACCGCTGAAGCCGGGATCACCGACGCCGAGATCCTGCGGCCAGGTTCCGCACTGGCTCCCGACCTTGGCTTCCATGCGCTGGAAGCTGAGGCGGAGGGGCGCCGCGAGGTTGGGATTGGCCACTGCATAGCGGGCGAACACGACCTGACGATCGGAAACGCCGCCGTCCAGGCTCATCCGACGCAGGGCCGCGGCCGTGCGCTCCACGGCGGCGGCCGTGACGGGCGTGCCGCCGGCAGGAACGTCGAGGGCCAGAGTCCCGCGTCCATAGCGCCGGTATTCCAAGAGGAACGCGTCGACGTCGGCGGCCTGGCGCGGATCGATATGACCCGTGCCGGTGACGAACACGTCGAGGGTGCGCACGCCCTCGGCAAGAGCCAGGGGATGCCGCGCGCGGTAATCGGCCGGATAGAGCGAGCCGGTGGTCACGACGGGATCGGCGCGACAAGCCCCGAGGAGGGCGGCGACGCCGGCCACGGCCACGAGGGCCAGCGGGCTGCGGAGGGAAGAGGTGGACATCGGGGGAGGGTCCTGCTGATGCCGGGGCCGGAGCGTCTGGATCGGTGGGGAGTGCGCCGAACTAATCGGTGATGAAGCCGACGCGGCCGCGATAGGTGGTGCCCAGGGGACTGGCGCCGGCGACGCCGTAGAGGCGGTTGAAGCGCCCGAGCAGGATGGCCTGCGCATCCTGCGCATCGACGAAACCGTCGTCCGGGCGGGAGACTTGGCGCGGCTCCATCGGCTTGGCGATGTAGGGCGTGACCATGATCATCAGTTCGGTTTCCTGCCGCTGGTAATCGCGCGACCGGAAGAGTGCGCCGATGATCGGCAGGTTGATCAGCCCCGGCAGACCGGTGATCGCCGCCTTGTTGCGCTGCTGGATCAGACCGGCGGTCATCATCGTCGCGCCCGAGGCGAGTTCGATCGTGGTCTCCGACTTGCGGACGGTGAAGCCCGGCACGGCCGTGGTGGTGCCGGTGAAGTTCAGGTTCAGGGCGTTCTGCTGGTCGATCTCGGTGACCTGCGTGCCCACGCGCACCGAGATCTTGTTCTCCGCCAGAACCACGGGCGTGAAGTTGAGGCTGACACCGTAATCCTTGTAGCTCACGCTCGGAACGCAGGTCTGGATCGTGCTGGTGCCGACCGAGGTACAGCTCAGGTTCGACGGAACCGGGATCTGCCCACCGGCCGTGAAGGTGGCGGACTCGCCTGAGATCGCCGTGAGGGTCGGCTCGGCCAGGACGCGGGAGACGCCCGCCTGCTCGAACGCCCGCAGCGTCGCCGTGAGGTTCGCTCCGCCCGGTCCGTTGATCGTTCCGGACAGGAGGTTGCCGGTCGGGAACGAGCCGCCGTTCAGGGCGAGCGGCGCCGTGTTCACGAGGTTCAGCCCGGACCAGCCGCCGCTGAGATTGACGCCGAACTGCTTCAGGACCGTGCGCGACACCTCCACCACGGTGACGCGCAGCATGACCTGATCCTTGCCGCGGATCGTCAGGTTGTTGATGACGGCGCCGCGCGCCGCCGGGCCGGAACCCGAGATCCCCACGAAGGCATTGGCGATGTCGAGGGCCTGGGCCGCCTCGGACGCCGAATTAACGGTCCCGGTCAGCACGACCGAGTCCCCGGCGGCGCGCACGTCGAAGCGCCCACCCGTGATGCTCTGGTTGAGGGTCTGGCGCAGCACGTTGAGGTCGCGCGCCACCGTGACGTCGAGGGCGGTGATCTGCCGGCCCTCGGCATCCATGATGAAGATCGAGGTGGCCCCGTTCTCCATACCGATGATGAACACCTTCCGGGTCGAGCGGACGACCGCGTTGGCGACCTTCGGATTGGCGACGAAGACCTCCTTGGCGTCGCGCGGCAGATCGATCACCAGGGAGCGTCCCATGGTGAGATCGACCCGGCGCGAGGTCGCCGTTTCGTTGGTCCCGACCGCGAGGATCGGGGCCGCCGTCAGTCCACCGGAGGGCTGACCGTAGCTCGGACCGACCATCGCACCGGGCAGGAGGCCCGCGAGAAGGCAGGCCAGCAGCGGGGTGCGGCGCGCCGCCAGCCGGGGGGAGGGGGTCATCGACATATCCTCAGTCATGGTGCGTGTGCGTCCCTCAGCGTCGCGATTGCTGCTTCGCGACGCCGAACCGCACCACGGTCAGGGCCGTCTCCGGACGGTTCTCGAGAAGGGACTCGGCCGCGCGCCCGCTATCCATCAGGCTCCTCAGCGAGAGCGAGAGCTGGCCGACTTTCTGGGCCAGCGTGACGGTTTCGGCCTGCGCCGGCGTCAGGGCCAACGTCGCCGTCTGGCCCGTGGCGACACTGTTGCCGTTCTTCTCCTGGAGGATCTGTCCGATCGCCAGGACGCGCACGTCCTGGAGCAACGTCTCGGAGACCTGCACCTCCGCGCTCCCGCGCGAGGATTCCTCGTCGCGATAGGTCCGGATCACGTCCACGTGGTCGTTGGGGAGGATGAAGCCGCCCGCGGTGTTGCTACCGATCGCATCGATCGTGACGGCGATGGCCCGCATGCCTGCGGGCAGGATCGCGGCCATGAAGCCGCCGTCGGAGCGGGCGAGCTTCTGCGGCCGGATCGGTTCACCGGCGAGGAAGCTCGACCGGGCGATCGACCCGACGATCTCCTCCATGCCGCGGGGCGAATTGGTGCGGGTGATGTAGCCGGTGGTGACGGCGTCGTTCGGCCAGGGCTGCCAGCGCAGGTCCGGGGCCTGGATGTTCTGGCCCATCGGCAATTCGGCGGCGGCGACGAGCACGTCCGTCATCGGCACGACGGGGGGCGGGACGATGGCAGCCGGCTGCACGACCGGCTTGTCCTCCCCACTGATCAACAACGCCGCGCCACCACCTGCCACGAGGGCTATGGCAAGGACGGCCAGTCTGGCTGGTTTCATCGCCGAACTCGAACCTGCGACGGCACATCGCCGTGTCGGTCCAGAGTGCCCAGGCATTCCTCAAATTACGGTTAACAAGGTGTAATCGGTCCGAGGCAGTGCCGAACCGATAAGCAGCGCCGATCAGACTGCGACCAATCGGAGCCAGATCGCCGTGTCGGGCAGTACCAGGAGCGCCGAGAGCGCCAGGGCGATGCCGTAGGGGACGCCGGTCTTCGCGTCGTGCAGATGAAGCACGAAGGGGAGGCGGGCGAGGGAAGACGGGAGCGGCTGCTGGCGCAGGGCGAGGAGCAGCAGGGTCAGCACGCCGCCGGCAAGAGAGGCGACGATGAGGTAGCCGGCCAGTTGGTCGAAGCCGATCCACAGCGCCGTCGCGGCCGCGAGCTTCGCATCGCCGCCGCCGATGACGCCGAAGGCAAAGAGCGTGAAGGTGACGACCAGGGTCGCCGCGCCAGCACCGAGATGGCCGGCGAGGTCGTCCCAGCCGAGTCCGGTGGCGACGGCGAAGACCGCGAAGCCGACGACCAGGGCGACCGAGATGGTGTTGGGAATGAGCATCGTCAGGAGGTCCCTGACGGCGGCGTAGGCCATCAGGAATGGGAACACGACGAGGAGACTGACGCTGGCCATGTCGCTTTCGGTCCTGCCCCGTGCGGGCCTGTGTCTCTGGGAAGTGCGAGGCCCTTGGGCGGCCCGGTCTCTCCACACCATCCCGGACCCGGATTAAAAGTCCGTGCCGCGAGACCCGAGAGGGGTTCGAGACCTCGCGCGCAAACGTTTTTCTGGATCCAAAACGGAGCGAGGAGCATCGCGGACAATCCGCAATACTCCTCGAAACCGGCAAAATCGGAAGATCGACAGCGCGCCGCGCGGCCACCGGGGCCGGAGCCGCGAGACCTTTCCGGCTGCGCGGACCGTGATTACGAGCTCTTCAGGTTGTTCGCCACGGTGGTCAGGGTCGCTTTCAGGTTCGTTCCGACCGTGCCCAGGACGGTGACGACGGCGACGGCGATGAGCGAAGCGATCAGGCCGTACTCGATCGCGGTGGCGCCGGACTCGTCGGCCACGAAACGCTTGAACATGGTGGTCATGGCAAAATTCCCCTGGAAGTGAATGTGCCGTTCACGCTGTAGGCGTCTCAATCGGCGACAGGTTCAGTGTGCCCAGGTGCCCTTGCCATTGGGTTAAATCGTTCGCCGAAACCCAGCCGGAGGAAATCGCGTCGGGGTTTGGTGAGCTTTTGGTAAACGCAACATTCCGCCATCGACAACCGGGTTCACCGCCCCGCTTGATGACTTCCCGCGAACAGCTAGGCCTACTTCAGTCAAACTGCATTCACTCAGCGACTACATGGCAGCGTTGTATCCTCGGTGGGGACAACGAGGTTGTCGGTTTGTTTACCCTACTGATGTCTCTTGGATGCCGAGCTTCGGCCGGTGGGTGCGTCCCGATGCACCGAGATCAATCATGATCTGCGTCGCGCCGTGCGGTCCAGTGAGCGTCCGATGCACTCCCCAACCCTTCCGCCCCACATCCCTCTTAGGATCCTGACGGCGCTTCTCCTGTCAGGGTATGCCATCTTCGGTTGCGGGCCGGTGCGTGCTCAGGCCCCGGACGCGCCGCCCACCATCGTGGCGGTCACCGTCGACAACGCCAAGGTCATGCGCCTGCCGGAGAAGACCTCGACCGTCATCGTTGGAAATCCGATGATCGCCGACGTCGCCCTTCAGCGAAACGGCGTCCTGATCCTCACCGGGAAGAGCTTCGGCAGCACCAACCTGATCGCCCTCGATGCCGCCGGGCAGATGCTGGCGGAATCCACGATCAGCGTGCAGGCGCCGCAGGCGGCCGTGATCACGGTCCAGCGCGGCCTCGAACGCGAATCCTACTCCTGCACGCCGAATTGCCAGCCCTCGATCCAGCTCGGCGATGCGACGAAATTCTACGGCGAAGTCAGCAGCCAAGCCGAGAACCGTCGCGCCCTGGCCACCGCCGGCGCCGGACCTGCGAACCGCTAACGCGGCGAAGACTGCGCCGCGGATCTCAAGGCACGGGAAGATCTCACCGCACGGGAAGATGCCGCTCGGCGCTCTCGGTGGCGGATGCCAGGCGGAACCCGTCAAGGCCCTCGACCGTGGCCGCAAGGCCCGCACGCCGGTCCGCGACGTAGCGCAGCGCACCGGCGACCACGCGCTCGGAGTAGGGTTTCGCGATGACTCCGACCGCGCCGGCGAAATCATCGGGAATGCGCTTGGCGTTCGCCGTCATGAACACGACGGTGGTGTGAGGATCGGCGCTGAGGGCGCGGGCGACCTCGACGCCGGTGGGGCCGTCGATCAGGTGGATGTCCACGAAGGCCACGTCGGGGGAGGTCGCCCGCCCCAGGGCGATCGCTTCCGCTGAACTGCCGGCAACGCCCACCGTGATGTGGCCGAGGTCATCCAGCAGGCATTCCAGCTCGAGGGCGATGAGGACCTCATCCTCGACCACGAGAATCCGCAGGGGCGTCTCGGTCATGGGGATGCCCATTCCGGGCCCGGCGCCCGATCCGTAATGGCACTCTGAAGCGAGATCGCGTCCAGGGGAACGACGATCTCGACGCGGGTGCCCGGTGCGACGTCGCTCCAGGCGATCACGCCGCGCAGCTGGCGCACCACCATCTCCACCAGGGAGCGACCGAATCCCGCAGGGTTCGGCGTGCCGCCGGCCAAGCCGACGCCGTCATCCTCGATCAGCATGCGCAGGCCGTCCTCGCTGCGCTGCGCGGTGATCGTGATCCGCCCCGGCCGGCTGTCCGGGAACGCGTGCCGGACGGCGTTGGTCGCCAGTTCGTGCATCATCAGCGCCAGGGGTGCGGCCATCGCGGCCGAGACGGCGATCGAGTCGATCTCCGCACTGACGGCCGTGCGGTCCGTGTCGAGCCCCGCCACCAGCTCCGAGACGAAGTCCTCGGCGAACTCGCGCAGGTCGAATCGTGTGACGTCGCCGGTGGAGTAGAGCATCCGGTGCACGGTCGAGAGGGCGCCGATGCGCTCCGCCATCCCCTGCAGGGCATCCCGGGCCTCGCCGCGCGGGGTGCGCCGGGCCTTCAGCAGCATCAGCGAAGAGATGACCTGGAGGTTGTTCTTGACCCGATGGTCGACCTCGTGGAGGAGCGCGGTCTTCTGCTCAAGGGCGGCGCGAAGGTCGGCGGTCTGCTCCCCGACCCGCCTCTCGAGCTCGTCGTGCGCATCCCTCATCGCGACTTCGTTCCGGTACTTACCGGTCATGTCGGCCTGGGCCGAATAGAAATGCACGATCTGCCCCGTCTCGTCGTGCACGGGGGCCACGGTCATGCCGTTCCAGAACGAGGTTCCGTCCTTCCGGTAATTGACCAACTCGATCTCGATCGGGCGCCCGGCGCTCACCGCGTCGCGCAGCCGGCGCACGGCGCGCGCATCGGTCTCGGGCCCCTGAAGCATGCGGCAGTTCCGACCGGAGACCTCCTCCCAGGCGTAGCCGGTGAGGCTCAGGAAGGCATCGTTCGCCCAGACGATCGGGTTGTCGCGCTGGCGCGGGTCGGTCAGGACCATGGGCGTCGGACTCGCGATGAACGCCGCCACGAATGCGCCTGCGTTGATCCCGAGGCCGCGTGCCCTGGTGGCCGGCGTTTCCCTATGCGTCATGATCGGCTTCAGCCAAGACGAGACACCCGAACTGTTGGTCTGGACGTTGGCCCGTCGCCTGTCCACTCGGGCGCGAACACAGACTTGAACTGCCGGGATACCCCGCCGTCAACTCCTGGATCGTGGAACCACTTGAGGGCGGTCGGGCCGCTAACAGGAAGATGCGAGACCTCGCGTTAAGATTTCGGAAGGCATGCTGCCGATGGTAAGCGATGCACCACGGCACGCGGGCCCGGCGACAGCCCCGTGTCGGGCCGGCGACGAGGCCTGCTATGGTTCGCGGGCATCAAGCCTTTCGGCCCCCAGGAGTTCCATGCCATGGCCCAAAGCGACGCCCTGGAGATCCCGAGCCGCCGCCTCCGACTGCGGGACATCGTCGAGGATCCCCGCATCCTGCTGATGCTTGCGCTGGGATTCTCGTCGGGTTTGCCGCTGCTGCTCGTGCTCGGCACCTTCTCGACGCGCCTCGCCTACTCGGACGTCGACGTCAAATCGATCGGGCTCTTCAGCTACCTGGCGCTCCCCTACAGCCTGAAGTTCTTCTGGGCCCCGATCATCGACAGGTTCGATGTGCCGGTGCTCAGCCGGGCGCTGGGCCGCCGCCGGGCCTGGATGATCGCGACCCAGTGCGCGGTCGCCCTGTCACTGACTCTCATGGCCTTCGCCGATCCCGGCACCAGCCTGGCGCTCCTCGGCCTCGGCGCCTTCCTCGTGGCATTCTGCGCGGCGACGCAGGACGTGGTGATCGACGGCTGGCGGATCGACGCGGCCGGCACGGACCTGCAGGGGGTGATGGCCGCCACCTCGAACCTCGGCTACCGCCTCGCCCTGATGTCGGCCGGCGCCGGAGCCCTCTTCGTCGCCAGCGCCTATGGCTGGAGCGTCGCCTACCTGTCGATGGCGGCCCTGATGGGCGTCGGCATGGTGGCGGCACTGCTCGCCCCGGCCTATGACCGCGCGATCACCGAAGCGACGCCGGCTGCCCCGGCGCGGACCTGGACCTTCCGGGGCGCAGTGCTCGAGCCCCTGACCGAGCTGCACACCCGGCTGGGTGCCGGTCTCTGGGCGATCCTGCTCCTCGTCGCCCTCTATCGCTTGCCGGACTTCATCTCCGGCGTGATGGCGAGCCCGCTCTACCGAGAGGTGGGGTTCACCCTTGTGGAGATCGGCGCCGTCTCGAAGCTCTACGGCATCTGGGTGGGCATCGCGGGCGCCTTCGTGGGCGGCTGGGCCATGACGCGGTTCGGCCTGTTCCCTACCCTGGTGGTGGGCGCCTTCCTGGGCGCGGCCTCGAACCTCGCCTTCTCGTGGCTCTCCTTCGGCGGACCGGAGGTCTGGCGTCTCACGGCGGCGATCTCGATCGACAACTTCTGCGGCTCCTTCGCCGGGATGGCGCTGATCGCCTACATGTCGAGCCTGACCGCGCCGGGCTTCGCGGCGACGCAGTACGCGCTCTTCTCCTCACTCTACGCGCTCCCGGGCAAGCTCGTGGCCGGAACCTCCGGCTTCGTCGTGTCGGCCTACGGCTATCCGATCTTCTTCGCCTTCACGGCGGCGGTCGGCATCCCGGTGGTGGTCCTCTGCCTGCTGGTCGGCCGGGCGGGTGACCGAACGGCGTCCGCCGCCGAAGCGACCGCAACGGACCCGGTCCGCCCCGAAGCGGCCGCGGGCGACGAGATCGGCGGGAACCATCCGCGGGGCCCCGGCCTTGCTTCCACCGGCCAGGACCACCCTGGCGCAGGCCGGCCCGCGAAACCCCACCCGGCACACGGATGAGATTGCAGACGTGAGCAACATCAAACTCGTCGACGACATCAGCAACACCCCGGCCGTGAGCCCGGGCCTTCCCGGCCTCAGCGAGACCGATCGCGCAGCGCTGCGGCGCGCCGTCGAAGCCCTGGAGAAGCCTGGGCTCGCGGCGCGGCTCTCGGCCGTGGCCGGCGCACCCTTGGATATGATCGGTCGGGCCTTGCCCGCGCCGGTCACCGACGCGGTGTCTCAGGCGACGGAGAGCGCCATGCGCGCCTCGCTCAAGGTGGCCCTGGCGACGCTGCCGGAGGGACGCGCGATCCCGGTTCCGGCCGACCCGCTGCTCGCCGGTCCGGCCGAGGCGGAGTCCGCGACGGTGCGCACGGCGACGCGCCTAGCGAAGTACCTGCCCTCCAGCGCCTTCGGCCACAAGGCGATGGCCGCCGTCTCCGGTGCCCTCGGGGGCGCCTTCGGCTTGGCGACCCTGGCGATCGAACTGCCGGTCTCCACCACCCTGATGCTGCGCTCGATCGCGCAGATCGCCCGGGAGGAGGGCGAGGATCTGAGCGATCCGGAGAATGCCCTGGCCTGCGTCCAGGTCTTTGCCCTGGGTGGGCGCGAAGCGGCCGGCAGCGCCCTGACCGAGAGCGGCTACTTCGCCGTACGCGCGGCCCTCGCCAAGACGATGGTCGAGGCGGCGCGCTACGCCGGCAATCGGGCGCTCCTCGACGAGGCCGCCCCGGCGTTGATCCGCTTTTCGACGCAGATCGCGGCCCGCTTCGGCCTCGTGGTCTCCCAGAAGGTGGCGGCGCAGGCCGTGCCGATTCTCGGCGCCGTCGGTGGCGCCGCGGTCAACGCCGCCTTCATGGACCACTTCCAGTCCACCGCCCGGGCGCACTTCACCGTGCGGCGGCTGGAGCG
Organism: Methylobacterium sp. V23; assembly: GCF_002917135.1. NCBI lineage: Bacteria > Pseudomonadati > Pseudomonadota > Alphaproteobacteria > Hyphomicrobiales > Methylobacteriaceae > Methylobacterium > Methylobacterium sp. V23. The sequence continues at coordinate 22,585 of NZ_PDHT01000003.1, read as the reverse complement.
GATCTACGGCGAAGCGCCCGTACGGGCCGCCTACGAATCCGAGAAGGCGATGCTCGGCGCTTGAAGCGCGGCGCCTGAGCGAACCCGCACGCCGACGCGCGACGTGACGGGCAGCGGACGCGGCCGCGATCAGGCTTTCGGATAGCGCTGCGCGAGGAGGGCATGGACGAGGCGGGCGGTCTGCACCTCGCCCCCCTCCGGCCGGCCGGGCTTGGTGGACGGGTTCCAGCCGTAGAGGTCGAAATGGACGTGCGCCCGCGTGCCGGGCGCGAACCGCCGCAGGAAGAGGGCCGCCGTGATCGCCCCGGCGAAGGGACCGCCCGAGACGTTGTTCAGGTCGGCGACCTTCGACTCGAGCAGGCTCGCGTAGGGCTTGTGCAGGGGCAGGCGCCAGACCGGATCGGCGACGGCGATCCCCGCCTCGGACACCGCCGCGGCCAGCGCCTCGTCCTCGGTGAAGAAGGCCGGAAGGTCGGGACCCAGCGCGACGCGGGCTGCCCCCGTCAGGGTGGCGAAGTCGAGGAGCAGATCCGGCCGGTCGGCCTCCGCCAGCGCGAGGGCATCGGCGAGGATCAGCCGCCCCTCCGCATCGGTGTTGCCGATCTCGACGGTCAGCCCGGCCCGGCTGCGGATCACGTCGCCCGGCCGGAAGGCGCTGCCCGAGATGGCATTCTCCACGGCCGGCACGATCAGGCGCAGCCGCAGGTTCAGGCCCGAGCCCATCACCATGTCGGCGACCGCCAGGGCAGCGGCGGCACCGCCCATGTCCTTCTTCATCAGAAGCATGCCGCTGGACGGCTTGATGTCGAGCCCGCCCGTGTCGAAGGCGACGCCCTTGCCGACAAGGGTCACCCGCGGTGCGTCCGTCGGTCCCCAGGACAGGTCGATGAGGCGCGCGGCCCGCGGCGAGGCCGCACCGACCGTGTGGACGAGGGGAAACCCCGCGGCGAGATCGTCCCCCGTCACGACCGAGACGGTGGCGCCGTGGCGCTCGGCAACCGCGCGCACCGCGGCCTCGATCTCCGCAGGACCGAGATCGTTGGCCGGCGTGTTCACGAGGTCGCGGCCCCGCGCCACGGCCTCGGCGATGCGGGCGATGGCTGGCCCGTCGGCCCCCTCCGGCACGACCAGGGCCGGGCGCTCGGCGCCGGCCTCGCGATACCGCGCGAAACGATAGCTTCCGAGGAGCCACGCGAGGGCGGCGGCGCCGTCATCGAACCCGTCGGCGGCAACGAAGCGGTAGGTGCCGGGCGGAAGGGCGCCGGGAAGCTTGCCGGCGATCAGCGGATCACTGCCATCGCCCAGGCCGAACAGGATCCGGCCCAGACGACCGTCGGCCGCCGGGAGAAGGGCGATCCGCCCGGCCTTCGGCGCGAACTCCGTCGCCCGGGCATAGGCCGCCTGCGGGCCCGGCAGCGACGCCTCGACCCGGGGCCAGGTCTCCGGGGTGACGCTGAGGATCGGGATCGCGTCGCCGGGATCGGCGACGAGGCGGGACAGGGTCTGGGTCATGGAACTCGCGAGGGCAGGGCCGGGAGATTAACGGCGGGTTAGGGTTAACGCTCTATCACCTGGGCATCGGGAGCGCGAAGCGTTCGCCTGAGCAAATTCTGGGCCCCTGCGGGCCGTCGTGGAGCGCGTCATGGTCGGGCCGCTGGTCAAGTTCTCTCGGGTGCGCCCGATGCCCGTCCTGGCGGCAGCGCTGGTGGCGGCGCTTGCCGCCGGCTGCCAGTCCCGATCCCCGGAAACGACCGGCTCCATCGGGGGGATCTCCCTTCCGGGCTTCGGCCGCTCCCAGAACCCCGCGATCATCACCCGGCGGGAGGTCGAGGCCCTGGGCGAGAAGTACGCCGCCGACTCGAACGACCTGTCCCTGGCCCTTCGCTACGCCCAGGCCCTGCGCGCCACGGACCAGAAGAGCCAGGCCGTCGCGGTCCTGCAGCAGGCAGCCCTGCGCAACCCGAAGAACAACACCGTTCTGGCGGCCTACGGCAAGAGCCTGTCCGAGGTCGGCCGGTTCCAGGAGGCGGCCGACGTTCTCCAGAACGCCCACACCCCGGCGCGTCCCGACTGGCGTGTCCTGTCGGCCCAGGGCGCGGTGGCGGACCAGCTCAACGACCATACCCGAGCGCAGGGCTTCTACGAGGCGGCGCTGAAGATCCAGCCGGACGATCCCGTCATCCTGTCGAACCTCGGGCTCTCCTACGCCCTCGGCCGCCAGCTGGCGCAGGCCGAGGCGACCCTGCGGCGGGCCTCGGAGCAGCCCCGCGCCGATGCCCGGGTGCGCCAGAACCTCGCCCTCGTGCTCGGCCTGCAGGGCAAGTTCGCCGAAGCGGAAGCCGTCTCCCGCCAGGATCTGTCGCCCGAAGAAGCGGCGGCCAACACGGCGGCTCTGCGGGCCTTCGTGGCGCAGCCGAACAGCTGGAAGGCCCTGAAGGCCGCCGATGCCCGCAGCGCCCGGCCGGTTCGGCAAGTCGCCTCCGGCCCGGTGGAGTGAGGCTCTCTGCCACCGATGGGGCGGGTGACTTGAGGTTAACCGCAGGTTAAGGGCCACGGCCTAGTTACATTATGGACAGGTCGCGGTGCGACGCCGGCCTGCGGCCGTGCCCCCGGAAGAGGAGAGTGCGTGCGTTGGGGGACTGATCGCTGGCGCTTCTATCGGTTGATCGGACGCGAAGTCGCGCGCTCGGTGCGCGACACCTATGCCCGGGTGAGCGGCCGACCGGATATTCTTGCCCGCGCCCGCGTCACGGCCCTGGTCATCGCGCCGCATGACCTGCGGACCAGCGACGCGACCTTCGCCGACGACATCTATGCCGGCCTGTTCGTCTTCGCCGGGCGATCCCTGTCGGTCAGCGGCCGCTCGCCCTTCGACTATGCCCCACCCTCTCCGGAATGGGCCGACATCCTCTATGGCTTCGGCTGGCTTCGCCACCTGCGCGCGGCCGATACGGCCCTCGCTCGCGCCAACGCCCGCGCGTTCGTGGCCGATTTCATCGCCGGCCGGGGCGACGCGGCCCTCGCCCGCCCGACGCCGGTCGCCGCTCGCCGGCTGATCTCCTTCCTGTGCCAGTCGCCCCTCGTCCTGGAGGGCGCCGACCACGCCTTCTACCAGGCCTTCCTGAAGGCTCTCGGCAAGACGGCCCGCGACCTCGAGAGCGACCTGCGCCGGAGCATCTCCCCGCAGAGCCGCCTGTTGGCGGCGGTGGCGCTCTGCTACGCCGGCCTGTGCTGCGACGGCATCCAGCCGATCCTGCGCCGCTCGTCCCGCATCCTGGTGCGGGAGCTCGAACGACAGATCCTGCGCGACGGCGGCCATCGCAGCCGCGATCCGCGCTTCGCCATGGAACTCCTCCTCGACCTGCTGCCGTTGCGCCAGAGCTTCCTGTCGCGCAGCATCGACCCGCCGGAAGCACTCCTGCACGCCATCGACCGCATGCTGCCGCTCCTGCGCCTGCTCCGGCATCCCGACGCGTCGCTGAGCCATTTCAACGGCATGGGCGCCACGGCGGCGGACCACCTCGCCACCCTGCTGGTCTACGACGGCGCCCTGGCGCAGCCGATGATGCATGCACCGAATTCCGGCTACGAGCGCCTGGAGGGCGGACGGGTCCTCGTCGTCGCCGATGTCGGCGCGCCGCCGCCCCTGCCCGATTCCATCAACGCGGGGGCCGGGTGCCTGTCCTTCGAGATGTCGAGCGGCCCGCAGCGCATCGTCGTCAATTGTGGCCTGCCGGCGAGTGGCCCCGAGCTGCGCCGCCTAGCCCGCAGCACCGCCGCCCATTCCACCGCGACGGTCGGCGACACCTCGTCCTGCCGCTTCCTCGTCGGCGGCGGGGCCTGGTACGAGCGCTGGGCCGTGACCTGGCTCTCGCACCGGATCGGACCCGTGATCCTGCGCGGCCCTCGCGACGTGAAGGCGGAGCGGACCACCGAGGAGGGCGCCACTATCCTGGCGGCGCGTCACGACGGCTATCTGGGTGATCTCGGCCTCGTCCATGAACGGCGCTGGCGCCTGACGCGCAACGGCAACCTCCTTGAGGGCGAGGATGCCTTCGTCCGCCCGCCGGACGCCAAGCGCGGCAAGGCACGGCACCGGCCGCAGGAAGTGGCGGTGCGCTTCCACCTCCATCCGGCGATCGCGGCGCGCGGCCTCGACGACGGCCGTCTCGAACTGACTTCGCCGATCGGCGAGATCTGGCATTTCGGGGCCGAGGGCGTGCCCGTGGCCCTGGAGGAGAGCGTCTACTTCGCCGGAATCACCGGCGCCCGCCGCACCGACCAGATCGTGCTCTACCTGTCGGTCGCCGAGGACACCCGCATCCGCTGGGGCTTCGCCCGGGCTCCGGCGCGGCAAGGCTGAGGGGACGACTGGCCGCAGCGCACAATTTCGTGGTACGCGCCGCGCAGTTTCTCGTCGCTTGCCTCCGGACGCAACGCCATGTCGCATGACCAGGTGCGGGTCACCCGCGCACTCCTCTCCGTGTCGGACAAGGAAGGCCTCGTCGCGTTCGCCACCGCCCTCGATCGCCTCGGCATCGAGCTCGTCTCCACGGGCGGCACCCACAAGGCCCTGAGCGCGGCCGGACTTCCGGTGACCGAGGTCGCCGAGCTGACGGGCTTTCCCGAGATGATGGACGGTCGGGTGAAGACCCTGCATCCCGGCGTTCACGGGGGCCTGCTCGCGGTGCGCGACAACCCCGAGCATCAGGCCGCCCTGGCGGCGCACGGGATCCGCGCCATCGATCTGCTGGTGGTCAACCTCTACCCGTTCGAGGCGACGGTGGCGAAGGGCGCCTCCTACGACGATTGCGTCGAGAACATCGACATCGGCGGCCCGGCGATGATTCGCGCTGCCTCGAAGAACCACGCCGACGTCGCGGTCGTGGTGGATGTCGCGGACTACGCCGATCTCCTCGCCGAACTAGAGGCGAATGCCGGCAGCCTGCATGAGCGCACCCGGCGCCGCCTTGCCCAGAAAGCCTATGCGCGCACGGCGACCTACGACGCCGCCATCGCCAACTGGCTCGCCGGCCAGATCGAGAGTCCGGCAACGCCGGCCTACCGGGCCTTCGGCGGCAGCCTCGCCCAGCCCCTGCGCTACGGCGAGAATCCCCACCAGAGCGCGGCGTTCTACCGGTCTCCCGGCCTGCCGCGCCCGGGCGTCGCCACCGTGCGCCAGCTCCAGGGCAAGGAGCTGTCCTACAACAACCTCAACGACACCGACGCGGCCTACGAGTGCGTGGCCGAGTTCGACCCGGCGCGCTCGGCGGCGGTGGCGATCATCAAGCACGCCAATCCCTGCGGCGTGGCCGAGGGCGCGAGTCTCCGCGAAGCCTACGAGCGCGCCCTGAGCTGCGATCCGACCTCGGCCTTCGGTGGCATCGTCGCCCTAAACCGTCCCCTGGATGCCGAGGCCGCGCGCCGGATCGTCGAGATCTTCACCGAGGTGATCATCGCGCCGGAGGCCACCGCGGAGGCGATCGCGATTGTCGCGAGCAAGAAGAACCTGCGTCTCCTCCTCGCCGACGGCCTGCCCGACCCGCGCGGGGCCGGCGAGACCGTGAAGACCCTCGCAGGCGGCCTCCTAGTCCAGGCCCGGGACGCGGCGGTGGTCGACGACATGCCGCTGACGGTGGTCACCCAGCGCGCACCGTCGGAGCGAGAATACGCCGACCTGCGCTTCGCTTACCGGGTCGCCAAGCACGTCAAGTCGAACGCCATCGTGTATGTGCGCGACGGCGCCACGGTCGGCATCGGGGCCGGTCAGATGTCGCGGGTGGATTCCTCGCGCATCGCCGCCTGGAAGGCGGCCGAGGGCGCCAAGCGCCTCGGCGCAGCCGAGAGCCTCGCCAAGGGCTCGGTGGTCGCCTCCGACGCCTTCTTCCCCTTCGCCGACGGACTGATCGCGGCGGCGGAGGCCGGCGCCACGGCGGTGATCCAGCCCGGCGGCTCCATGCGCGATGCCGACGTGATCAAGGCGGCCGACGAGGCCGGTCTCGCCATGGTGTTCACCGGCCACCGCCATTTCCGGCACTGACGCCTCCCCCGGGCGGCTGGGAACGGCCGCGCTTTCCGAGTCCACGAGGCCCGACCCCATGACCCACACACAACATTCCAGCCGCCGCGAGGAGCGCCGCGCGGCGGGTAAGCGCCTGCGCGAACAGGTCTCGCGGGAATCCCACGCCGAGTGGCGGCCGACGCCGCAGCGCGATCCCCTCGCGGTCCTGCAGGCGGGGGATGCCGGCCGACTCGCCGAACTCGTGCCCCTGCGCCGGGAGCGGATGCGGGCCGACCCGTTCGCCTTCCTGCGGGGAGCCGCCGCCGTGATGGCGGCCGACCTGGAAGGCGTACCGGTGCCGGGCATCCCGGTTCAGGCCTGCGGCGACTGCCACATCGGCAATTTCGGCGTCTACCGCAGTCCCGAGGGGCAGACGCTGTTCGACATCAACGACTTCGACGAGACCCTGTGGAACGTCGACTTCACCGTCGACGTGAAGCGACTCGCCGCCAGCATCGCCCTGGCCGCCCTGCCGCGGGGCGCGGACAAGGCGCGCCGCGCGGCGCGGGCCGGCGTCCGGGCCTATCGCGAGCATATGCGGGAGCTCGCCGCTCTCTCCCCCCTGGCGATCTGGCACAGCCGGATCGACCTCGATCACGAGGTCGGGCGCCTCGGTGACGGGGACCTCTGCCGGCGTCTCCTGTCCGAGGCCCGGACCGAGCATGCCGACGGCCTCAGCCGCGGCGACGTGCCGACCCTCGCGGTAGTCCCGCACGAGACCGACCCCGCGGACTGGCGCATCGCCGACAAGGCACCGACCATCTTCCACCAGGGGCCGGGCGGCCTCACCGAGGCGGTGCGCGACGCGGCGGCGGCGCTGCTCGCCTATCCGCACAGCCTCAGCGCCGACCGCTGGACCCTGCTCTCGCGCTACGCCCAGCGCGACGTCGCTTTCAAGGTCGTCGGCATCGGCTCGGTGGGACTGGTCTGCGCCGTCGGGATCTACACCGACGCGGACGGCGCCCCGCTGTTCCTGCAGATCAAGGAGGCCCGTCCGTCGGTGATCGGCCAGCTCGCGCTCAGCCCCTTCAGCATCGCCTCCGAAGGCCAGCGGGTCATCGACGGCCAGCGCATCATGCAGGCGGCCAGCGACCTCTTCCTCGGCACCGCGTTCTCCGACGCGAGCGGCCGCTGCTACTACGTGCGCCAGCTCAAGAACCGGAAGCTGTCGGCGGTGTCGGAGATCCTGGCCGAGAGCGGCGCCAAGCCCTACGCCAGGCTCTGCGGCACGACCCTCGCCCGTGCCCATGCCCGCTCGGGCGACGCGGCGATGATCGCCGGCTATCTCGGCAAGGGTTCCGCCTTCGACGAGGCGGTCGCCGACTTCGCCATGGCCTATGCCCGTCAGAGCATCGCGGACCACGCCCTGCTGGTCACCGACTTCCTGACCACGCCGGAGCCCCAGGCCCGCTGATACGAGAAAGGGCCCCGCCTCGCGGCGGGGCCCCTCGGGGGAGAGCCAGGCCTCAGCGGACCGGGTTCTCGTCGTAGGTGAAGATATCGCGATCCTTGGTCTCCGGGATGAAGAGGAGACCGATGACGAAGGTCATCGCCGCGATCGCGATCGGGTACCACAGGCCGTTGTAGATGTTGCCGGTCTGGGCGACGATGGCGAAGGAGGTCGCCGGCAGCAGGCCGCCGAACCAGCCGTTGCCGATGTGATAGGGCAGCGACATCGAGGTGTAGCGGATGCGGGTCGGGAACAGCTCCACCAGGGCCGCCGCGATCGGGCCGTAGACCATCGTCACGTAGAGGACGAGGATCGTCAGGATGCCGATGACCACGAGCTTCTGGCCCGTGAAGATGTCGATCGGATTGGCGGCCTTGACGATGCTGGCATTGCCGGCCGGCGCCGGGTAGCCCGCCGCGGTGAGCGCCGCCGGCACCGCCTTGGCGAAGGCCGGGTCGGCGACGGGGAAGTCCTTGCCGGCGATGGTCACGATAGTCGGTGCGCCGGCGGCGACCGGCTCGGTGGTGTAGTTCACGGCGGAGCGGGCGAGCAGCGCCTTGGCGACGTCGCATTCCTTGGTGAACTTGGCCGTACCGACCGGATTGAACTGGAACGAGCAATCGTCCGGGTTGGTCTTGACCACCACCGGCACCGTGGACTGCGCCTGGTAGAGCGCCGGGTTCGCGTTGGCGGTGAGTTGCTCGAACAGCGGGAAGTAGGTCAGCGCCGCGATCAGGCAGCCGCCGAGGATCACCGGCTTGCGCCCGATCTTGTCGGAGAGCGCGCCGAAGAACAGGAAGCCGCCGGTGGCGAGCAGCAGCGACCAGGCGATCAGCACGTTGGCGGTGAACTGGTCGACCTTGAGGATGCTCTGGAGGAAGAACAGGGCGTAGAACTGCCCGGCGTACCAGACCACCGCCTGGCCGGCGGTGAGGCCGAGCAGGGCGAGGAGCGCCCACTTGGCATTGCGCCACTGGCCGAAAGCCTCCGAGAGCGGCGCCTTGGAGTGGGTGCCTTCCTCCTTCATCTTCTTGAAGGCCGGGCTCTCGTTCATCTGCAGGCGAATCCAGACGGAGATGAGCAGCAGCACGCAGGAGACGAGGAACGGGATGCGCCAGCCCCAGGCCTGGAAGGCCGTCAGGGTGGTCTGGGTGCCGTCAGCGGCCGTCGTGACCGTCGGCGCGTAGGCACCGTTCACGTAGCCCTGCGTCGACAGGATGATGATCAGCGAGAGCAGCAGTCCGAGGGTGGCGGTCGTCTGAATGAAGGCGGTGTAGAAGCCGCGGCGACCTCGTGGGGCATGCTCGGCCACGTAGACGGCCGCGCCGCCGTACTCGCCCCCCAGAGCGAGGCCCTGGAGCATGCGCAGCGCCAGCAGCGTCACCGGAGCGACCCAGCCGATGCCGTAGCCGTTCAGGGTATCGTAGGAGGGCAGCAAGCCCACGCAGAAGGTCGAGATGCCCATGATCAGGATGGTGATGAGGAAGGTGTGCTTGCGCCCCACCATGTCGCCGAGCCGGCCGAACACCAGGGCGCCGAAGGGGCGGACGAGGAACCCGGCCGCGAAGGCGAGCAGGGCGAAGATGTTGCGCGTGGCTTCCGGATACGCCGAGAAGAACTGCGCCCCGATGATCGTCGCGAGCGATCCATAAAGGTAGAAATCGTACCACTCGAAGACGGTGCCGAGGGACGAGGCGAGAATGACTTTCTTCTCGCCGGCGCTCATCGGCCGTGTGGCCGAATCGCTGATGGGAATTGCGCTGGACGCAACCATGGGACGTTTCTCCAAGTCTTGTTCTGCCCAGGCGTAGTCCACCCGTGACGTGTTTGACCCTGCAGGTCGCCAAGCCTTGCCGCTCAGCCTGCCCGGACTGTTCAGGCGCATCGATTGCGCGAGCCTATGCCTGGGACCCGTGGCCGGATGCTAGGCCACGCCACGTTTTCGCCCAAGTCCCAAACACTGCCGCACAGTCCTGAATTCGGATATTTTTCAAGTCTTCCCGAAATTTTTTTGCATTTGGGAGGGATTAGAATTCAGGGTCGCAACGTGAAAGGGCGCGACTTGTGTCGCGCCCTCTCATCTCGCCAACACTGATGGGGTCAGTGGCTCAGTGTGCGTGGGCTCCATCGGCGCCGATCCCGGTCTCCGAGCGAACGAATTGCGCATCGAAGAGTGCGCGCTCGCGCTGGGCCCGCTTGGTGTTGTCGAGCTTCGAGACGACGATGATCGTCAGGAAGGCCAGCGGCATCGAGAACAGGGCCGGATTGTCGTAGGGGAAGATCGCCACCGGGTTCCCGAAGGTGGTGACCCAGACGGCCTTCGACAGAACCACCATGCCGACCGCCGCGACGAGGCCGACGAGGCCGCCGATGAGGGCGCCCCAGGTGGTGGTGCCCTTCCACAGGATCGACATGGTCAGGACCGGGAAGTTGCAGCTCGCCGCGACCGAGAAGGCGAGACCAACCATGAAGGCGACGTTCTGGTTCTCGAAGACGTAGCCGAGATAGATCGCCACGATGCCGATGACGACGGCGGCGATCTTGGAGAGCCGGACCTCGGCGGCCTCGTTGGTGCGCCCGCGGGCGATCACCTGGGCGTAGAGGTCGTGGCTCACAGCGGAGGCACCCGCGAGGGTCAGGCCCGCCACCACTGCCAGGATGGTCGCGAAAGCCACGGCCGAGATGAAGCCCAGGAAGTACGGGCCGCCCACCGCGTTGGCGAGGTTCACCGCCACCATGTTGGTGCCGCCGATCATGCCCTTGAGCTTGTCGAAGGCGCCGGCCGCATCGAGGGAGAAGTAGGCCGGGTCGGACATCAGCAGGGCGATGCCGCCGAAGCCGATGATGAAGGTCAGGATGTAGAAGTAGCCGATCAGGCCGGTGGCGTAGAACACCGACTTGCGGGCCGCCTGGGCGTCTGACACCGTGAAGAAGCGCATCAGAATATGCGGCAGGCCAGCCGTTCCGAACATCAGGCCGACGCCGAGCGAGATCGCCTCGACCGGATTGTTGACGAGGCCGCCCGGCGCCATGATCGCGTCACCCTTGGGGTGAGTGGCGACGGCGGCGGCGAAGAGGGCCTCGGGGTTGAAGCCGTACTTGTACAGGACGGCGCCGGCCATGAAGGTCGCACCGCCGAGCAGCAGGCAGGCCTTGATCACCTGCACCCAGGTGGTCGCCTTCATGCCGCCGAAGGCCACGTAGACGATCATCAGCACGCCGACGATGATGACGGCGTAGAGATAGGGCAGGCCGAACAGGAGCTGGATCAGCTTTCCGGCGCCGACCATCTGGGCGATCAGGTAGAACGCCACCACCACCAGCGTGCCGGTGGCCGAGATGATGCGGATCGAGGTCTGGTCGAGGCGGAACGAGGCGACATCGGCGAAGGTGAACTTGCCGAGGTTGCGCAGGCGCTCCGCGATGAGGAACAGCACGATCGGCCAGCCGACGAGGAAGCCGGTGGAGTAGATCAGGCCGTCGAAGCCGGAGGTGTAGACGAGGCCCGAGATGCCGAGGAACGAGGCGGCGGACATGTAGTCGCCCGCGATGGCCAGCGAGTTGGTGCCCGCCGAGATACCGCCGCCGGCCGCGTAGAAGTCCGCGGCCGACTTGGTGCCCTTGGCGGCCTTGTAGGTGATGCCGAGGGTGAACAGCACGAAGAACGCGAACATGCCGATGGCCGGCCAGTTCGTCGCCGATTGCTTGACCGCGCCGAGGTCAGGACCGGCGGCGTAGGCGGCCGTTACGGCGAGGGCCGCCAGGGCTGTGCCGAGGACGAGGGGATGCTTGAGGCGGATCATCGGCCGACGTCTCGCTTGAGGGCGGCGGTCAGCTCGTCGAAGCGGCCGTTGGCGCGCTGGACGTAGATGCCGGTGAGGATGAAGGCGAGCACGATCACGGTGACGCCGAGGACGAGACCGAGAGAGGCGGTGCCCCCGCCGATCTTCACGGCCAGCAGCGCCTTGTCGAAGGCGATCAGCCCGATGAAGCCGAAATAAATCAGCAGCATGATGATGGTGAGCGTCCAGCCGAAGCGCGTGCGCTCGTGGACGAGTTCCTTGAAATGCGGGCTCTGCGCAATGCGCGCAGTCTCCAGGTCGGCCATGACGGTTTTCTCCCAGGGATCCGCCTCTTGCCAGGGCGGCTTCAGGATTGAAGGCGTTTGGATTGTAGGGGGCAGGGGTCCGCGCGGAGTGGGGGTCACCCCCTCCGCGCGATCGGAGCGCCGGACTCGCTCAGTGCGTCCGGTTCTGGCGATTCTCGATCAGGTCGTCGACCACCGCCGGCTCGGCGAGGGTCGAGGTGTCACCCAGCGAAGAGAACTCGTCCTCGGCGATCTTGCGCAGGATGCGGCGCATGATCTTGCCCGAGCGGGTCTTGGGCAGGCCCGGTGCGAACTGGATCAGATCCGGCGAGGCGATCGGCCCGATATCCTTGCGGACCCAGGTCACGAGCTCCTTGCGCAGTTCGTCCGAGCCCTCCTCGCCCTCCATCAGGGTGACGTAGGCGTAGATGCCCTGGCCCTTGACGTTGTGGGGATACCCGACGACCGCGGCCTCCGAGACCTTCGGGTGGGCGACGAGGGAGGATTCCACCTCAGCCGTGCCCATCCGGTGACCCGAGACGTTGATGACGTCGTCGACCCGGCCGGTGATCCAGTAATAGCCGTCCGCGTCGCGGCGGCAGCCGTCACCGGTGAAGTAGTTGCCCGGGTAGGTCGAGAAGTAGGTCTGCTCGAAGCGCTCGTGATCGCCGTAGACGGTGCGCATCTGGCCCGGCCAGGAATCCTTGATGCAGAGGTTGCCCTCGCAGGGACCGTCCAGGGTCTTGCCCTCGGCATCGACCACGATGGGCTGGACGCCGAAGAACGGCCGCGTCGCCGAGCCGGGCTTCAGCTTGGTGGCGCCCGGGAGCGGGGTGATCAGGATGCCGCCGGTCTCGGTCTGCCACCAGGTGTCGACGATGGGGCAGCGGGAATCGCCCACGACCTTGTAGTACCAGTCCCAAGCCTCCGGGTTGATCGGCTCGCCGACCGAACCGAGGACGCGCAGGGAGGCGCGGGAGGTCTTCTTCACCGGGCCCTCGCCGCCACCCATCAGCGAGCGGATCGCGGTGGGCGCGGTGTAGAAGATGTTGACCTTGTGCTTGTCGACCACGTCCCAGAAGCGGGAATTCGACGGGTAGGTTGGAATGCCCTCGAACATCAGGGTCGTCGCGCCGTTCGCGAGGGGCCCGTAGACGATGTAGGAGTGACCCGTGACCCAGCCGACATCGGCGGTGCACCAGTAGACCTCGCCCTCGCGGTAATCGAAGACGTACTGATGCGTCATCGACGCGTAGACGAGATAGCCGCCGGTGGTGTGGACCACGCCCTTCGGCTGGCCCGTCGAGCCGGAGGTGTAGAGGATGAAGAGCGGGTGCTCGGCCTCCACCGGCTCGGCCGGGCACTCATCGGTCACCTGGGCGGCGGCCTCGTCGTAATAGACGTCGCGGCCGGCTTCCATCGCGATCGACGACCCGGTGCGGCGCACCACGACGACGTGGTCGACGCTGTCCTTGGGCAGGCGGGCGATCGCCGCGTCGACATTGGCCTTCAGCGGCACCTTGCGGCCGCCGCGCAGCCCCTCGTCGGCCGTGATGACCATCTTGGAGGCGCAGCCCTCGATGCGGCCGGCCAGGGAATCCGGTGAGAACCCGCCGAAGACTATGGAGTGGATCGCGCCGAGGCGGGCGCAGGCGAGCATCGCGTAGGCCGCCTCGGGGATCATCGGCAGGTAGATGGTGACCCGGTCCCCCTTCGACACGCCGCGGTTGCGCAGCACATTGGCCATCTTGCCGACTTCGGAATGAAGCTGACGGTAGGTGATGTGCTTGGATTCGCTCGGGTCGTCGCCTTCCCAGATGATCGCGACCTGATCGCCCCGCGACGCGAGATGGCGGTCGATGCAGTTGTAGGCGACGTTCGTTTGCCCGTCCTCGAACCACTTGATCGAGATCTGCCCAGGCTGGAAGCTGGTGTTCTTCACCCGTGTGAAAGGCGTCATCCAGTCGATGCGCTTGCCGTGCTCGCTCCAGAACGTCTCTGGATCGGCGACGGAGGCCTGATACATGGCTAGGTACTGAGCGTTGTCGACGTGGGCGCCTTCGCTCCACGTCGAACGCACTTCGACCACCTTCTCGTCCATCGCGTTGTCCCTATCGGTGCCCGATCGTATCGCGACTGTTCACGCAGCCGGGTCTTCCAAATACCGTCATAGGCTCAACGACATATTCCCCGCAAGCACCCTCATGGCTAAGTGCGGGACAGGACCGTGGTTTTGTTGGAACGAATGTCAGTTGCAGCCAATGCAGATGCCGGTCTCGACCTTTTTATCGATGGCGCGCTGCTTGCGGGTGGCGTCGGACGTGCGGTCCTCGTCCGGTGCGGCCCCGCGGCCCGGCGGCTTGGTCACGCCGGTCGAAGTGATGTTCCGGAACTGACCGGCCGATCCCATATTCGGCTCGGTGCCACTCTGCTGGGCCAGGGCAACCCCCGGCAAACCGATCCCCAGGACGGCGATCAACGTCAACGCACGCATCATTGTCTCCATGGCAGGGGAGGGCTCCCCTCCGCTCTGGATCCAACGCACGCTGCGTAGGCCGGTTGCAGCGACACCGGCCCGCTCTCAGGCCCGCTTCGTCGCCCCGGGCACGGGGAACAGCATCTCCACCAGGGTGCCCTCGTCCTTCCGGCTCGAGATGTGGAAGCGCCCGTGGTTGGCCTCGGTGAGGGCCTTGGTCAGCGGCAGCCCCAGGCCGGTTCCGCGGGAGGGTTCGACCGGGAGGCCCGACCGGAAGGGATGCAGGGCCCCCTCCATCTCGGCCGCCGACATCCCGACCCCGGTGTCGCGGATGCGCAGGGCGATCTCCCCGCGGTCGGCGAGCGAGGTCGAGACGATGACCTGTCCGCCGGCCTCCGTCAGCGCGATGGCGTTCGCGATGACGTTCAGGGTCGCCTGCCGCACGAAGCGCTCGTCGGCCGAGAGAACCGGCAGGTCGGTGGAGAAGCTCGTGCGCAGGACGATGCGCCGCCGGACGGCCTCGGGGTGAAGGAGGGCGACGCAGCGCGAGACCACGTCGTTCAGGGACATGTCCGCGATGACCCGGTCGACCTTCCCGGATTCAATCCGCGCCAGGTCCAGCAGATCCGTGACGAGATCGAGCAGGCGCGTGCCCGAATCGTGCACGCCCTGGAGGGACGCCCGGTCGTGCTGCGACCCCGTCGAATGACCGGTCCGGTCGATGAGACCGTCGAGCGAATCGAGCATCGCCTTCAGCGGCGCCTGGATCGCCTGACCGACCTGGGTCAGGAGCTCGGCCTGCTGCGAAATCGTGTCCCGCTCCGCCGGCGCGGTACTGAGGTCGGCCGCATGACGCAGGTCGGCCCCGACCCGGTCAGGCATTGCGGGCGTGTCGCGGATCACCGCGCAGACGCGCTCCTCCGCGTCGCCGGAGAGCGGCAGCAGCTTCACCCGAAGGCGACGACCCGTGCCGCGTGCGGCCACCGGCATCTCGTCCCGCACCGGAGCGCCCGGCTCGGCGTGCAGGCGTGCCAGCAGGTCGACGGCATGCTCGGAGGCGAACAGGCCGAGGAAACTCGCGCCCACCACCTCGCGGGGCTCGAGCCCGAAGGTCTCGGCGGTGCGTCGGTTCAGGGAGAGGATGCGGGCCTGATGATCGAGCAGCACGATGCCGTCCTCCAGCGCATCGAGCACCGCGCGGGCATCGAGGCTGTGGCGGGCGGCGAAATCCTGGGCGATCGCCGTCGCCTTTGCGGCGCGGGCATCCTCGCTCGGCTCGGCGTCGCGGGCGAGCAGAAGCTGTGCGGGTCGACCAGCCCATTCCAGGGCGGATTGCTCGATCAGGACGCTGACCCGCCCGCCGCCGCGGGTCGCGAGGACCAGGGGTGCCTCACCCGCCGGACGGTCCTGCGGATCGAGGCCACCGAACAGGTGGACGATCCCACCGGCCGCCGTCAGCTCCTCCCGCGTCGCGTACCCGACGAGGCGCAGGAGGGGCTGGTTGGCGAACAGCACGGTGTCGTCGCGGTAGACCAGCACGCCGGCGGGAATGCGCTCCAGGGTCGCCACCATGGCACCATCGGGCAATGGCTCCTCGGACGACCGCACGAACGGGACCGGAAACGGCATCACCGCGCAGGGTAAGCTGGGCTCGGCTTCCTTGTCCGAACGCTCGTCGCCCGCGAACCGGGCACCGAGGGCGCGCGCGATCTCGCGGAACGCGGCGTGCTCGTGGCTCGAGAGATGCGGATCGGAGGATTCGACAGCAGACTCGACAGCGGCCTCGTCCGGCGCACCCGCCACGGCCTCGACCGGAGCATCGGCAGTTACCTCGGCTTCAGCGTGCGAGGCCGCGTGCGGATGGGGAGCGGCCACCTCCGCAGGTGTCGGCGATGCGGGCGCCGGTTCGATCTCGGGTACCGAGGAGGTCGCCACGGGAGCCATGATCGACCGGATCTGCCCGAAGCCGCGAAAGCCCGAACCGGCCCGATTCTTCGGCGCGCCGGACACGTCGAGGTCGCAGAGGCCGCCATCCGCCGCGAGCAGCGTCAGCGGGATCGCCCGAAAGGTCCGCCCCAGGTCGAGGGCGGCGAGCAGGCCGCCGGCATCGCGCAGGACGTCCGCGTCAGCCAAGGCCTGCCAGCTCCGCCCCTCGAGGCGTCGGCGCAGGGCCGGCCCGGCTGCCGACGAAACCTGGAGGATCGTCCCCGTCGCGTCGCTCTCCCAGGTGAAGCGCTGCCGGGCGACGATCGGCACTTCCGTCTCGACGACCGACTCGTGCGAGACCGGTTCTTGCGCGACCGCGTCTTGCGCGACCGGCGCGTTCACGTCGTCCGGCGCGTCCGGCGCAACGCTCGGGTCGCTATCGACCGCCGATGCGTCGTGTTCGCTGCGCGGGCGACGAGGGGGCAGCCGAATCGGCAGCGGCGTGTTTGCGACGAGCACGACGGCATCATGCGACTCGGTGAGGGCGACGCGCATCACGCTGAACAACACCGGCGGTGCAAGGCGACGGGCGTCGAGATGCAACCGCATCAGCAGCGGCTGATTCGTCCGCAGGGGGGCGCGCCCGATCTGCTCGCCGAGCCGCAGTGCCGCGTCGACGCGGCCGTCCGCTCCGCCAATGCCGTCTCGGAGGCTCTCGGCCCGAGGCGAGGCGTGCAGAATCCGCGTCCCGTCCGCATCAAGGAGCAGAATCGCCGTTCCGGGATCGCTCATGCGGGCGCCGAGGCGCGAATCATCCGCGCATCGACCCAGAGCCGCCTGGATCGCCCCATCGTCCTTCCAACCCGGCCCTGAGGCTCCACTCTCGAACATCCGCACCTGTTTCGCGTGACGAATCTTGGAACGTGACGTCCTTTTTACCGCGTCACCGCCTCTCCATAAGCCACGAGAGGGGCCGCCGCACGTTTACCTGTTGTCAACCTTAATGCTCCCGAGCAGGGTGGCATAGGGCTGGGGCTGTGCTATTGTGCAGCGCACAACAAGCCATCAACAATTCAGAACGAGGAGAGGATAATGAGCAGCACCCCGAATTACGAGGTTCCCGCCGAGATGCGCGATTTCGCCGAGAAGAGCGTCGATCAGGCCCGCAAGGCCTTCGACACCTTCATCAGCGCAGCCCGCCGCACCGCAGACACCGTGCAGGGTTCCGCCGAGATGGCACGCACCAATGCGCACGACGTGTCCGCCCGCGGCTTCGAGTTCGCCGAGCAGAACGTGACGGCGGCCTTCGACCTCGCCCAGAAGCTTGTCCGCTCGCGCGACCTGCAGGAAGCCATGCAGCATCAGGCCGAGTTCGTGCGCAGCCAGTTCGCGGCGATCCAGGCCCAGGCCAAGGAGTTCGGTGGTCTCGCCCAGTCGGCGATCCAGCAGAGCGCCGAAAAGGCCAAGGGCGCCATGCAGGAAGGCGCCGAGCATGCCCGCAAGGCCATGGAGCAGGGCTCCGAGGCCGCTCGCAAGGCCGGCAGCGATGCCGAGCAGGCCATGCGGAACGCAACCAACTCCTGATCGCCTGTCCGCGGAGCCCTCGCGGCTCCACGCCTCGCAGCCCGCTTCGCCCCCGGCCGAGCGGGCTGTTTGCGTTCAAGGCCGCGCGTACCGGCCGAAACCGGCCGCGAGGCCCTGTGTCGAGAACGAGACTTGCCCACCACGGGCGTGTCTCCTAACCCTGACGCCGCGCCGTGCCCGGGTGTCCCGGAGCGGCGCGGTCAACGAGGGCGTAAGACCATGCGACGTATCTCCCGAGGCAGTCTGATCCTCACGGTTCTCGTCGGGCAGTTCGCGGCACAGAGTGCCAGCGCACAGTATTACGATGACGGCTACGATCGGCCGCCGCCGCGCCGGGCCTATGAGGAGCGCCGCCTGCTGCCCCGCCGCGAGGTCGGCTTGAACTGCGACGCGGTCCAGTCGGGCCTGACCGGCTTCCAGCCCTATTCCTGCCCGCTCCCGGGTCCGCGGCCGCTCGGTGCGCGCTGCTTCTGCAACATGCCGATCGCACCGTTCAGCCCGCCGCAGACCGCGGTCGGGCGCGTGGCCCCCTGAGCGTTCGAAGTCTCCTGAGCGTTCGAAAAACCGACGCGCCGAACGCAGAAAGCCGCGTCATCCTCCCGGATGGCGCGGCTTTCCAATTAATGATCCCGTCGGGAGGTTTCAGTTCAGGACGACGACCTTGGCGCCGACCTTCACCCGCTCGTAGAGATCGGTGACGTCCTCGTTGGTCATCCGGATGCAGCCCGACGAGACGGCCTGACCGATCGTATCCGGCTCGTTGGAGCCGTGGATGCGGTATTCGGTGCTGCCGATGTACATGGCGCGGGCACCGAGCGGGTTCTCCACGCCGCCGGCCATGTAGCGCGGCAGGTCGGGACGACGGGCGATCATCGCGGCGGGGGGCGTCCACGACGGCCACTCCTTCTTCGCGGTCACCGTCTTCACGCCGGACCAGGTAAAGCCCGGGCGACCGACGCCGACGCCGTAGCGAAGAGCTTCGCCATTCGGCATCACGAAGTAGAGGCGCCGCTCGGCCGTGGAGACCACGATCGTACCCGGCTTATAGTTTCCCTCGAAGGCCACGATCTCGCGCGGGATCGGGGCGACCTGCGCCTGGGGCGCGGCCTGGTAGCCCTGTCCGGCGGTGGCCGGGTAGCCGTACGGATCATCGGTCGTGCGGCCGTAGCCGTAGGCCGGATCGGACGAGTAGTAATCCTCGCCGGAATTCGTGCCGAACGGATCATAGGGAGCCGCCAGAACAGGGCTCGCGGAGAGAACGCAGACACCGAGTATGCCTGTGAGGGCGGTCGCCAAGGTCTTCATGTTGGATCCCTTACCTATGCCGTAACCTTTGCTATACAAGCGTAAGCATGGGACAGTGGTTCCACGGCCTGCGAGAAATCCGTCGTTTTTGCGGCGACCCCGGTTTTAATCCCTCTCTGTCGCCGCCCGCATGAGGGCGGCCGAAGTGGGAATGAGGCGGTTGTGGACGAGGTCGCGTCCGGTCTTGTCGGTCATGGCAGCCATCCGCGCCCAGAGTTTGCGGGGGAGGGTCGGTCAGCGCCTCTGCTGGTTGATCGTCCAGAGCACGCCGCAGGGGTCGTGCAGATGGTCGTAGCGATCGCCCCAGAACATGTCGGCCGGTGGCATGACGGTGGTCGCGCCGGCCGCGACGGCCTGGGCGTCGCGCGCGTCGAGGTCGTCCACCATCGGCATCAGGGCAAAGGCCTGCGGCGGCTGCAGCACATGGCCGTGCTCGGGAAACGCGTCGCTTAAAATCGGAGACGCCCCGTTGCGGTAGAAATGCACGTGCATCGTTCGGCCCTGGTCGTCGACGGACATCGCAGTGGCGATCTCCGCCCCGAACGCCTCGACGGAGAACGCTGCCGCCTTCATCCCCCCTGCCTGCGTCAGGTCGGCGACGATGGTTCGGCATCCCACAGGGCCGGAGGGACTTTTTTGAAGCGGTCCTGCGCGCAGAGCGTTGGAACGGCCGGCCCGGCCCGTCGTCGCACGCCGCGCGGCGACCCGCCTCGGGCGCCGAATACCGGGGCCTCGCCACCAGGACCGAAAGGCTTGACCCCGGGCGGGACCCATGCCTTTTACGGGCCTTGGCACCCCCGACTCCGTAGCTCAGCTGGATAGAGCAGCCGCCTTCTAAGCGGCAGGTCGTTGGTTCGAGCCCAACCGGGGTCGCCACAGCGCATTGTCCCCACACGCTCCAACGCACCGCTCGACCGTACGCGTCTCCGATCGGGCCCGCACGGCCTACGCCCGGGAACGCCTTACCAGCGGTAGCTCACGGTGCCGGTGATGCGCCGGCCCTCGCCGTCGTTGCAGCCGACGAAACCCGCCTGGGGCACGCAGGTGCCGACGATGACGCGGTCGAGCAGGTTGCTGGACATGGTCTGGGGCTCCTCCGGCGTGCGCCCGCTCTACGACGATGCGATAGCTCACGCCTCGGCCTTCACCCGAGACTGTGTGCCCGGCTTTGATGATGCCGGCGGTCAGGCCCCGGCGTTCTCGGTTTTCGGCGGCAAAATCAGGACCTACAGTCGCCTTGCCGAGCACGCGATCGAGAACATCATGCATCACTTCCCGGGTCTGAGGAAGGCCTGGACCGGCCATGCGGTCCGACCCGGCGACGCGGTCCCAGAGGCAGAGCTCGGGGCCTTCCCAGGGCAGTTCCTCCGTCAGGCTCCGTTCCTCCCGGCCGAGACCGTGCGGCGCCTGGCGCAGGCCTCTGGGACCGAAGCACGCGCCCTCGTTGGTGGCTCCAGCGCTCTCGCGGGTCTCGGCGAAGCCTTCAACGGCGGCTTGACGGCGGCCGAGGTCGACTGTCTCGATCGCGCCGAATGGGCGCGGACCGCTGAGGACGTCCTCTGGCGGCGCTCGAAGCTCGTCCTGCGCACGACCCCGGAAGGCGCTGTCCGCCGCGCCCCCTCCGTCGCGCCGAAGGCCGAAGCCGCGTGACGCCAGGGAATTCCTCTGCACCGAACCTGGCGTGATGACCGGCCCGGGCATCTTCGACGAACCGTCCAAGGGAGGACGACAGCCATGTCTCAGTATGTTGGCGCCATCGACCAAGGTACCACCAGCAGCCGCTTCATCGTCTTCGATCGCGCAG
This sequence comes from Methylobacterium sp. V23, assembly GCF_002917135.1. Classification (NCBI taxonomy): domain Bacteria; kingdom Pseudomonadati; phylum Pseudomonadota; class Alphaproteobacteria; order Hyphomicrobiales; family Methylobacteriaceae; genus Methylobacterium; species Methylobacterium sp. V23. Next base: position 1,892 of record NZ_PDHT01000003.1, on the reverse strand, counting down.
GACACATCGTTTCCTGCAAGCAGCGGGAACATGCACAGGTCTATCCGCGGCCCGGTCACGTCGAGCACGATCCGATGGAGATCTGGCGCAACACGCAGGCCGTCATGCAGGATGCCCTTCAAAGCGCCGGCTTGACCCCGAAGGACCTGATCTCGATCGGCATCACGAACCAGCGTGAGACCACGCTGATCTGGGATCGCCGCACGGGTGTCCCGCTTCACAATGCGCTGGTCTGGCAGGACACGCGGAACGACCGCCTGGTGACCGAGTTCGCGCGCGACGGTGGCCGCGATCGGTTCCGGGCACTCACCGGCCTTCCATTGGCGAGCTACTTCTCGGGCTTGAAGCTGCGCTGGCTCCTCGACCACGTCGACGGCGCGCGTGAGAAGGCGGAAGCCGGCGACGTTCTCTTCGGCAACATCGATACCTGGCTCGTCTGGAATCTCACCGGCGGCCCGGATGGCGGCCTCCACGTCACCGATGTGACCAATGCCAGTCGCACCCAGCTCATGTCCCTGGTGACCCTGGCCTGGGACAACGGCATGCTCGCCACGTTCGGGATCCCCCGCGCAATGCTGCCGGAGATCGTCCCGTCGTCCCAGGTGTACGCCGAGACCCGCGTACCCTTCGCCGGGGTGCCGATCGCCGGAATCCTCGGAGATCAGCAAGCCGCCCTGTTCGGCCAGACCTGCTTTCAGCCCGGCGAGGCGAAGAACACCTACGGCACGGGTTGCTTCGCGTTGATGAACACCGGCGAGACGCCGGTGCCCTCAACCTGCGGCCTGGTGACGACGCTGGGCTACAAGCTCGATGGCAGGCCGGCGGTCTACGCGTTGGAAGGGTCCATCGCGATCACGGGCGCGCTGGTACAGTGGCTGCGCGACAACCTGCACATGATCCAGGACAGCGCCGAGGTCGAGCGCCTCGCCACCACGGTGGAGGACAATGGCGGCGTCTACTTCGTACCCGCCTTTTCGGGGCTCTACGCGCCGCACTGGAACGAGGGCGCCCGCGGCCTGATCATCGGCCTCACCCGCTATGCCAATCGCGGTCACATCGCCCGCGCTTGCCTGGAAGCCACAGCGTTTCAGACCCACGAGGTGCTGGAGGCAATGGAGAAGGATTCCGGCATTCCGGTGCGCGAACTACGCTCGGATGGCGGCATGGTCGCCAACGTGACCCTCATGCAATTCCAGGCCGATATCCTCGACGTGCCTGTCGTGCAGCCGAAGGTGACGGAGACCACTGCCCTCGGAGCCGCCTACGCGGCCGGCCTCGCGACCGGCTACTGGAAGAGCACTGACGATCTCCGGCGTAACTGGCGCGTCGACCGACGCTGGGAACCCAACATGGATGCGACGCAGCGCCAGCGCATCACCGCCGCCTGGGGCCGGGCGGTGAAGCGCTCCTTCGACTGGGACATGCAGGACGACTGAAAGCGTCCGCGGCATTGGCACCCAAGAAACGCAAGAAGAGTCATTACAAGTTGCTGTGGGAGAACCGGCGACGACTCCCCCGTTCCGGGGCGAGCTTCGCGGCAAAAAATTGCGGAAGATGGCAATTCACGCCATTTAATATCATAAATTCTAATTTAGTATGTCAAAAGGTTTATATAAATGTAATCGAGGAATCAAAATGCTAGCCTACTAAATTTTTGCTGATTTTGTGTTCGGGAACACGAAGCTAACCTAACCGGTATTTTGAACCGAGCCAATTGGAAGGCTACTGCATGCCAGCGGCCATGGGCAGCCGAAAGGCCAGATCTGGGAAGGTGACAGGCGCAGGTGGCCGGTAGCCTAGGCTCCGGACCCATAAGTTTGGCTTAGGCTCTGGACCCATAAGTTTGGCTTAGCAGGTGTGTCTGTGATTCCTTCTGGGTGGAGGAGGCGCCG